>NZ_BCBI01000035.1:0-65041 GCF_001320565.1 Pseudomonas sp. NBRC 111132 | reverse complement strand
TTTTTCAAGGAAGTCAACGTAGAGACCCCACCGGTGCCGGGCACCGACGACCAGGTCGACGTCAACTACAGCGTCGAAGAGCAGGCCTCCGGCTCGATCACCGCCAGCGTCGGTTTCGCCCAGAGCGCCGGCCTGATCCTCGGTGGTTCGATCAGCCAGAGCAACTTCCTCGGTACCGGTAACAAAGTATCCGTCGGCCTGACCCGTTCGGAATACCAGACCCGCTACAACTTCGGCTTCGTTGATCCCTACTTCACTGCCGATGGCGTCAGCCTGGGCTACAACGCCTTCTACCGCAGCACCGACTACGACGACCTCGACGTCGACGTGGCCAGCTATGCGGTGGACAGCTACGGTGCCGGCGTGAGCCTGGGCTACCCGATCAGCGAAACCTCGCGCCTGACCTACGGCCTGAGCGTGCAGCAGGACAAGATCAAGACCGGTAAGTACACCGTTGACGAGATCTTCGATTTCCTCGACCAGGAAGGCGACAACTTCCTGAACTTCAAGGCTTCGATCGGTTGGTCCGAATCGACCTTGAACAAAGGCGTGCTGGCCACCCGTGGTCACTCGCAAAGCCTGACCCTGGAATCCACCATTCCGGGCAGCGACCTGTCGTTCTTCAAGCTCGACTACCGTGGGCAGCTGTTCCAGCCGATCAGCAACGACTACACCCTGCGCCTGCACACCGAACTGGGCTATGGTGATGGTTATGGCAGTACATCGGGCCTGCCGTTCTACGAGAACTACTTCGCAGGTGGCTTCAACTCTGTCCGTGGCTTCAAGGACAGCAGCCTGGGCCCGCGCAGTACCCCGAGCCGTGGCGCGGATGATCCTAACGGCAAACCCGGTACCATCCGTGACCCGGACCAGGATCCGCTGCCGTTCGGTGGCAACGTGCTGGTTCAAGGTGGCGTCGAATTGCTGTTCCCGCTGCCGTTCGTCAAGGATCAGCGTTCGCTGCGCACGTCCGTGTTCTGGGACGTGGGTAACGTGTTCGACACCAATTGCGGCAACAAACCTGATTGCGAGAAGGTCGGCTTCTCGGGCATGGCCAGTTCGGTCGGCCTGGGTGTCACCTGGATTACCGCACTGGGCCCGCTGAGCTTCAGCCTGGCAATGCCGGTCAAGAAGCCGGACGATGCCGATACCCAGGTGTTCCAATTCTCTCTGGGCCAGACCTTCTAAGGTCGGCCCCTGCTTAATGACAACGGTTTATCCAGGAGTGCATCGTGCGTAAATTGGCTCAACTGGCCGTAGTGGCCGCGGCGCTGGTCGCCACCCCGGCTTTCGCCGAAATGAAGGTAGCCGTGCTGAACTATCAGATGGCCCTGCTCGAGTCGGATGCCGCCAAGAAGTACGCGGTCGATGCCGAGAAGAAGTTCGGCCCGCAACTGACCAAGCTGAAAAGCCTGGAAAGCAGCGCCAAGGGCATCCAGGACCGCCTGATCAAGGGCGGTGACAAGATGCAGCAGCAGGAGCGTGAGCGCCTGGAGCTCGAGTTCAAGCAAAAGGCCCGCGACTTCCAGTTCCAGTCCAAGGAGCTGAACGAAGCCAAGGCCGTCGCTGACCGCGATATGCTCAAGCAGCTGAAGCCGAAGCTGGATGGCGCCGTCGAGGAAGTGATCAAGAAAGGCGGTTTCGACCTCGTTCTCGAGCGTGGTGCGGTCATCGATGTCAAACCTCAGTACGACATCACCCGCCAGGTCATCGAGCGCATGAACCAAGCCCGTTGATATGAGTGTGACCATGACGCTAGGCCAACTGGCCGAGGCCCTCGGTGCCACCCTCAAGGGGCCCGAGGCGCTGCAGATTACCGGGCTGGCCACCTTGCAAGAGGCTGGCCCCGGTCAGTTGAGCTTCCTCGCCAACCCGCAGTACCGCAAGTACCTGGATAACTGCCAGGCGGGTGCGGTATTGCTCAAGGCCGCGGATGCCGAAAGTTTCGCTGGCAATGCCCTGATCGTGGCCGACCCCTACCAGGCGTATGCGCGTATTTCCCACCTGTTCGACCCTAAACCCAAGGCTGTGGCGGGAATCCATCCCAGCGCCGTGGTGGCTGAGGACGCGCAGGTAGACGCCAGCGCCAGCGTCGGGCCGTTCGCGGTCATCGAAAGTGGTGCACGTATCGAGGCTGATGTCAGCATCGGCGCACATTGCTTCGTCGGTGCGCGTTGCGTTGTAGGTGAGGGCGGCTGGCTGGCGCCGCGGGTTACGTTGTATCACGACGTCACCATCGGCAAGCGTGTGGTCATCCAGTCGGGTGCTGTGATCGGCGGCGAAGGCTTCGGTTTTGCCAATGAGAAGGGCATCTGGCGCAAGATTGCCCAGATTGGTGGCGTCACCATTGGTGATGACGTGGAAATCGGCGTCAATACTGCCGTTGACCGTGGTGCGCTGTCCGACACGCGGATCGGGGACGGGGTCAAGCTCGACAACCAGATCCAGATCGCCCACAACGTGCAGATCGGTGACCACACGGCTATGGCCGCTTGCGTAGGCATCTCCGGCAGTACACGCATCGGCAAGCATTGCATGCTGGCCGGCGGCGTGGGCCTGGTGGGGCACATCGATATTTGCGATAACGTATTTGTTTCCGGGATGACAATGGTAACCCGTTCGATCACCGAACCCGGTTCCTATTCATCCGGCACAGCCATGCAGCCTCTGGCTGACTGGCGCAAGAGCGCTGCGCGTATCCGCCAGCTGGATGACATGGCCAAACGTCTTCAGCAGCTGGAAAAACGCGTCGATACCGTGACCTCAGGTGGCCTGCCGACATCAGAAGGCTGATACCATTCCCTGAGCAAGAGTGAACAGTCGCTAGCTGGCTCCTCTTTGGATTGCAAAAGGAGCGTGTGGTCAGCACCTGCGCTCCCTATTCTTATTACAGGCTTCCCCCCCGAAATGATGGACATCAACGAGATTCGCGAATACCTGCCTCACCGCTACCCGTTCCTGCTGGTGGATCGTGTGACGGATCTGGACTTCGAGGCCCAGAGCATTCGTGCCTACAAGAATGTCAGCATCAACGAGCCGTTTTTCAATGGCCACTTCCCGGCGCACCCGATCATGCCGGGCGTCCTGATCATCGAAGCCATGGCCCAGGCGGCCGGCATCCTTGGTTTCAAGATGCTCGATGCCAAGCCGGCCGATGGCACCCTGTACTATTTCGTCGGTTCCGACAAACTGCGTTTCCGTCAGCCGGTACTGCCGGGTGACCAGTTGGTGCTGGAAGCCAAGTTCCTCAGCCGCAAAAGCATGATCTGGAAGTTCGAATGCCGCGCCCTGGTCGATGGCAAACCGGTTTGCTCGGCAGAAATCACCTGCGCGGAACGCTCCCTATGAATTCGATTGATCCTCGGGCCATTATCGATCCGTCGGCCAAGCTGGCCGATGGGGTCGAGGTCGGCCCTTGGTCGATCGTTGGCCCTGATGTAGAAATCGGGGAGGGCACCGTTATCGGCCCGCATGTTGTGCTCAAGGGGCCGACCCGCATTGGCAAGCACAACCGTATCTTTCAGTTTTCCTCGATCGGTGAAGACACCCCGGACCTCAAGTACAAGGGGGAGCCGACGCGCCTGGTGATTGGCGATCACAATGTGATCCGCGAAGGGGTGACCATCCACCGTGGTACTGTTCAGGACCGCGCGGAGACCACCGTGGGTGACCACAACCTGATCATGGCCTACGCCCACATTGGCCACGACAGCGTCATCGGCAACCACTGCATCCTGGTCAACAACACGGCGCTGGCCGGTCATGTGCATGTGGGTGACTGGGCGATCCTGTCCGGCTACACCCTGGTTCACCAGTACTGCCACATTGGCGCCCACGCGTTTTCCGGCATGGGTACGGCGATTGGCAAGGATGTTCCGGCTTTCGTGACGGTGTTCGGCAGCCCGGCCGAAGCCCGCAGCATGAACTTCGAAGGCATGCGCCGCCGTGGTTTCAGCGACGAGGTGATCCACGTGCTGCGTCGCTGCTACAAGATTGTCTACCGTCAGGGCCTGACCGTCGAAGACGCGCTCAAGGAGCTGGCCGAGCCGGCCGCGCAACATCCTGAGGTCGAGCTGTTCCGTCAGTCGATCGTGAGCTCCGCCCGCGGTATTACACGCTGATATGGCCCAGCTTTGCGTAGCGCTGGTCGCCGGTGAGGCCAGCGGCGATATTCTGGGTTCAGGCTTGATGCGTGCCCTCAAGGCACGTCACCCTGATGTACGTTTTATCGGCGTTGGCGGCCCTTTGATGGAAGCCGAAGGCCTGCAATCCTATTTCCCCATGGAGCGCCTGGCCGTCATGGGCCTGGTCGAAGTACTGGGGCGCCTGCGCGAGCTGCTCAAGCGCCGCAAGCTATTGATCCAGACGTTGATCGACGAAAAACCCGACGTTTTCATCGGTATCGACGCCCCGGACTTCACCCTCAATATCGAACTGAAACTGCGTCAGGCCGGCATCAAGACCGTGCACTACGTCAGCCCATCAGTGTGGGCCTGGCGGCAGAAGCGTGTGCTGAAGATTCGCGAAGGTTGCGACCTGATGCTGACGCTGTTGCCGTTTGAGGCGCGCTTCTACGAAGAGCAAGGTGTACCGGTGCGCTTTGTCGGCCACCCGCTGGCCGACACCATCCCGCTTGAAGCTGACCGCTCGGCCGCGCGTGCCGCACTGGGCCTGGGCGAAGGGCCGATAGTGGCGCTGATGCCCGGTAGCCGGGGTGGTGAAGTAGGGCGCTTGGGCGCGTTATTCCTCGATGCAGCCGAGCACCTGTGTCAGCAGGTGCCGGGTGTGCGCTTTGTGCTGCCCTGTGCCAACGCTGCGCGGCGTGCCCAGGTCGAGCACATGCTTGAAGGGCGCCAGCTGCCGCTGACCTTGCTCGATGGCCAGTCGCACCAAGCCCTGGCGGCCTGTGACGCGGTGTTGATCGCTTCGGGCACTGCGACCCTCGAAGCGCTGCTGTACAAGCGGCCGATGGTGGTGGCGTACCGCCTGGCACCGTTGACCTACTGGATTCTCAAGCGGCTGGTGAAAAGCCCCTACGTGTCGTTGCCGAACCTGCTGGCCCAACGCGAGCTGGTGCCCGAGCTGCTGCAGGACCAAGCCACCAGCCAAGCGTTGGCCAACACCCTTGCGCCGCTGGTGCGCGATGGTAGCCAACAGACCGAACGTTTCGACGAAATTCACCGCACCCTGCGCCGTGACGCCTCCAACCAGGCGGCCGAGGCGGTACTGGCCCTGCTCAAGGACCGCTGACATGCAAATTGGACTGGACTTCAACCTGGTCGAAGACCTGGTTGCCGGCGTTGACGAAGTGGGCCGTGGCCCGCTGTGCGGCGCAGTGGTTACGGCGGCAGTGATCCTCGACCCTGCGCGACCGATTCTTGGCCTGAACGATTCGAAGAAACTCACTGAGGCCAAACGCGAGGCGCTGTTCGACGAGATCTGCGAAAAGGCCCTGAGCTTCTGCATCGCCCGCGCCGAGGTCGAGGAAATCGACCGCCTGAATATCCTGCAAGCCACCATGCTGGCCATGCAACGTGCGGTGGAAGGCCTGCACATTACCCCCAAGCTGGCCTTGATCGATGGCAACCGCTGCCCGAAGCTGGCCGTGCCGGCGTCGCCTGTGGTCAAGGGCGATAGCCAGGTGCCGGCCATTGCGGCGGCATCGATCCTGGCCAAAGTAACCCGTGATCGGGAAATGAGTGCATTCGAACTGATCTACCCAGGGTATGGCATCGGCGGGCACAAGGGTTACCCGACTCCCGTGCACCTTGAGGCGCTCGCGCGCCTGGGGCCTACGCCCATTCATCGGCGTTCGTTTGCCCCGGTGCGGGCGGCGTGGGAAGCGCGTGAAGGCGTCACCGATTCCCTGATCTGACCTGCCAGGGCCGCTTCGCGGGCTTGCCCGCTGCCGCAGGTGCGGCGTCGCTGCTGATGGCAGCAATCTCTCGGTGGGAGCGGGGGTGCCCGCGAAGGGCTGCGACGCAGCCCCAAATCCCCTCCCCATTTAAGCTACAATCCCGCCCTTGTCGTTAAGCACTGCTACAGGATCTTCCATGTCGGTTCCCTTCGTTCACCTGCGCGTCCACTCCGAATTCTCGCTGGTCGACGGTCTGGTGCGGATCAAACCGCTGGCCAAGGCGCTGGCCGGGATGAACATGCCAGCGGTGGCGATCACCGACCAGAGCAACATGTGCTCGCTGGTGAAGTTCTACAAAACGGCCATGGGCGCCGGCATCAAACCGATCTGCGGTGCCGACCTGTGGCTGGCCGGTGCCGACCCGGAAGCCCCGCTGTCGCGCATTTGCTTCCTGGCCATGAACCCCCAGGGCTATCGCAACCTCACCGAATTGATCTCGCGGGGCTGGACCGACGGCCAGCGAAACGGCCTGGTCATCCTCCAGCGTGAATGGATCGCCCCCGCCAGCGAAGGCCTGATTGCCCTGTCTGCGGGCAAGGAAGGCGACATCGGCATGGCCTTGCTCAATGGTCGAGACGATGAAGCCCAAGCCCTGCTGCAAGACTGGATGGGCATGTTCCCCGAGCGCTTCTATGTAGAAGTACAGCGCACCAATCGCGCCCGCGACGAGGAATACGTGCACGCTGCGGTAGCCCTGGCCGACAAGCTTGGCGCGCCGCTGGTGGCCACCAACGACGTGCGTTTCATCAAGCAGTCGGACTTCGACGCCCACGAAACCCGTGTATGCATCGGCGAAGGCTGGACCCTCGACGACCCACGCCGCCCGCGTGGCTACAGCGACCAGCAGTACCTGAAGTCGGCCGAGGAAATGGCCGAGTTGTTCAGCGACCTGCCCGACGCCATCGCCAACACGGTCGAAATCGCCAAGCGCTGCAACATCCAGGTGCAGTTGGGCAAATACTTCCTGCCTGACTTCCCGACGCCCAACGGCATGGGCATCGACGATTACCTGCGGCATGTGTCCTACGAGGGCCTTGAAGAGCGCCTGGCGGTGCTGTGGCCGAAAGACACCACGCCCAATTACGAAGAGAAGCGCCAGGTTTACCTCGACCGCCTGAAGTTCGAGCTGGATATCATCATCCAGATGGGCTTCCCCGGTTACTTCCTGATCGTCATGGACTTCATCAAGTGGGCCAAGAACAACGATGTGCCGGTCGGCCCGGGGCGGGGGTCGGGTGCCGGCTCGCTGGTGGCCTACGTACTGAAGATCACCGACCTTGACCCGCTGGCCTATGACCTGCTATTCGAGCGCTTCCTGAACCCTGAACGTGTTTCCATGCCCGACTTCGACGTCGACTTCTGCATGGACGGCCGCGACCGGGTCATCGACTACGTGGCCGAGGCCTACGGCCGTAACGCGGTAAGCCAGATCATCACCTTCGGTACCATGGCCGCCAAGGCGGTGGTGCGTGACGTGGCGCGGGTGCAGGGCAAGTCCTACGGCCTGGCCGATCGCCTGTCGAAGATGATCCCGTTCGAAGTGGGCATGACCCTGGAGAAGGCCTACGAGCAGGAAGAAATCCTGCGCGACTTCCTCAAAAGCGACGAAGACGGCCGCGAAATCTGGGACATGGCCCTGAAGCTGGAAGGTGTGACCCGGGGTACCGGCAAGCACGCCGGTGGTGTGGTTATCGCGCCGACCAAGCTTACCGATTTTTCGCCGATCGCTTGTGATGAAGAAGGCGGTGGCCTGGTCACCCAGTTCGACAAGGATGACGTCGAGGCCGCCGGCCTGGTGAAGTTCGACTTCCTCGGCCTGCGTACCCTGACCATCATCAAGTGGGCGATGGAGATCATCAACCGCGAGCAGGCCAAGAACAACCTGCCCGACTTGAACATCGACTTCATCCCGCTGGATGACCGCAAGACCTACGAGCTGTTGCAGAAGGCCGAAACCACGGCCGTGTTCCAGCTTGAATCGCGGGGCATGAAGGAGCTGATCAAGAAGCTCAAGCCCGACTGCCTGGAAGACCTCATCGCACTGGTGGCACTGTTCCGCCCCGGCCCGCTGCAATCGGGCATGGTGGACGACTTCATCAACCGCAAGCACGGCCGCGCCGAGCTGGCCTACCCACATGCGGACTACCAGTACGAAGGCCTCAAGCCGGTACTGGCGCCCACCTACGGCATCATCCTGTACCAGGAACAGGTGATGCAGATCGCCCAGGTGATGGCAGGCTATACCCTGGGCGGCGCCGACATGCTGCGCCGGGCGATGGGTAAGAAAAAGCCCGAGGAAATGGCCAAGCAGCGCGGTGGTTTCATCGAAGGTTGCGTGGCCAACAATATCGATGCGGACCTGGCTGGTAACATCTTCGACCTGGTAGAAAAGTTCGCCGGTTACGGTTTCAACAAATCTCACTCCGCAGCCTATGGCCTGGTGTCCTACCAGACCGCCTGGCTGAAAACCCACTACCCGGCGCCATTCATGGCTGCGGTACTGTCGGCGGATATGCACAACACCGACAAGGTGGTGGTGCTGGTAGAAGAAGTTCGCAGCATGAAGTTGCGCCTGGACGCGCCAGACGTGAACTTCTCCGACTTCAAGTTCACCGTCAACAACGACGGCCGTATCGTCTACGGCCTGGGTGCCATCAAGGGCGTCGGCGAAGGCCCGGTGGAAGCAATCGTCGAGGCCCGTGCCCAGGGCGGCCCGTTCAAGGACCTGTTCGACTTCTGTGACCGCATCGATCTCAAACGGGTGAACAAGCGTACCCTCGATGCGCTGGTGCGCAGCGGCGCGCTGGACCGGCTGGGCCCGCACTTCCATGACGAGATAAAGGCCTACCAGGCCAACATCGACATCAACCGTGCGACCTTGCTCTCGGCGCTGGGTGAGGCCATCAAGGCTGCCGAGCAAGCGGCCCACACCGCTGACAGCGGTCACGTCGATCTGTTCGGCAGCATGTTCGACGAGGCGCAAGTCGACGTCTATGCCAACCACCGCAAGGTCCGCGAGCTGACCCTCAAGGAGCGCTTGAAGGGCGAAAAAGACACCCTTGGCTTGTACCTGACCGGCCACCCGATCGACGAGTACGAGACCGAGATCCGCCGCTTCGCCCGCCAGCGCATCATCGACCTCAAGCCGTCGCGCGAAACCCAGACCATCGCCGGCATGATCATCGCCTTGCGGGTGATGAAGAACAAAAAGGGCGACAAGATGGGCTTCGTTACCCTGGATGACCGCTCCGGGCGCATAGAGGCTTCCCTGTTCGCAGATGCCTACATCGCGGCACAGTCCTTGCTGCAGGCCGATGCCATGGTGGTGGTCGAAGGCGAGGTCAGCAACGACGACTTCTCCGGCGGCCTGCGCCTGCGGGTTAAGCAGGTCATGACCATGGAAGACGCACGCACCAAGCTGGCCGAGAGCCTGCGCCTGAAAGTGGCGCACGATGCCCTGAAGGGCGACCGGCTGAAGTGGCTGGGTGAGCTGATCACCCGCCATCGCGGTGCTTGCCCGATCACCCTGGAGTACACCGGCAGCGACGCCAAGGCCATGCTGCAGTTCGGCGAGCAGTGGGCGATCGACCCGGCGGACGGGCTGATTCAGGCGCTGCGTGACCAGTTCGGGCGTGAGAACGTCTTCCTGCAATATCGTTGAACCGACAAAACATTTAATCTCGACCTGAATGCGCCTGATCCCTTAAGGTATGGCGCCAAACGGATCAACCGGCCGGCCGCCTGGCCGTAGACCCAAGACGGATGACTATGAACCCGAATTTTCTCGATTTCGAACAGCCGATTGCCGACCTGCAAGCCAAGATCGAAGGCCTGCGCCTGGTAGGTAACGACAACTCGCTGAACATCAGCGATGAAATTGCCCGTCTGCAAGACAAGAGCAACACCCTGACCGAAAGCATCTTCGGCAACCTGACAAGCTGGCAGATCGCCCGCCTGGCCCGTCACCCACGTCGTCCTTATACCCTGGACTACCTGGAGCACATCTTCACCGAGTTCGAAGAGCTGCACGGTGACCGCCACTTCTCCGATGACGCTGCCATCGTAGGCGGTACCGCCCGCCTGGACGGCAAGCCAGTCATGGTCATTGGTCATCAGAAGGGCCGCGAAGTACGCGAGAAGGTGCGTCGCAACTTCGGCATGCCGCGCCCGGAAGGCTACCGCAAGGCTTGCCGCCTGATGGAGATGGCCGAGCGCTTCAAAATGCCGATCCTGACCTTCATCGACACCCCAGGTGCATACCCAGGCATCGACGCCGAGGAGCGCAACCAGAGCGAGGCAATCGCCTGGAACCTGCGCGTGATGGCGCGCCTGAAAACCCCGATCATCGCCACCGTAATCGGTGAGGGTGGTTCTGGCGGTGCACTGGCCATCGGCGTGTGCGACCAACTGAACATGCTGCAGTACTCCACCTACTCGGTGATCTCGCCGGAAGGCTGCGCTTCGATCCTGTGGAAGACTGCCGACAAAGCCGCTGACGCCGCCGAGGCAATGGGCATCACTGCCGAGCGCCTGAAGAGCTTGAACATTGTCGACAAGGTCATCCAGGAGCCGCTGGGCGGCGCCCACCGTGACCCGGCCAAGATGTCGGAAGCCATCCGTGCCGACCTGGTGCAGCAACTGGACATGCTCGGCAAGTTCGACAACGACGCGCTGCTGGCACGCCGTTACGAGCGCCTGATGAGCTACGGCCTCTGATAGCGAGATGACGGGCACCGGCTTCGCCGGTGTTCGCGGGCACGCCCGCTTGCACAGGTAATGCTCTACCCTCGGGGCTAGCGGCATACTTGTGGGAGCGGGCGTGCCCGCGAATGCTTTGTTGAATCGAGCGAGGGCTAGATGATCAACCTCAACCCCTGGCTCAATGCCCCCAACTGGTACATCGCCTACTCCGGCGGCCTCGACTCCACCGTCCTCCTGCACCTGCTGGTTGACTACGCCCGCAACCACGCGTCCCCCCCGTTGCGCGCCATTCATGTCCATCACGGCCTGCAAACCGCCGCTGACGCCTGGCCTGCCCATTGCCAAGCCATCTGCGACAATCTCGGCATCGAACTCCAGGTCATCCACGTCCAGGTCAGCCCTGGCGCGAGTGTCGAACAGGCCGCTCGCGACGCCCGCTATGCCGCTTTCAAGCAAACGCTCGGCCCTGGCGACATCCTGTTCACCGGCCAGCACCGCGACGACCAGGCTGAAACCCTGCTGTTCCGCCTGCTGCGCGGCGCCGGTCTGCGTGGCCTTGCGGCAATGCCGGGGCAGCGGGCGCTAGGGCAGGGCAGCCTGGCCAGGCCGTTGCTGGGGTGTGCCCGGCAACAGTTGCAGGACTACGCCAGCGCCCACCGGCTGGCCTGGATCGAAGACCCGTCGAACACTGACACACATTTCGCCCGCAACTACCTGCGCGGCGAGGTGTTCCCGCGCTTGCAACAACGTTGGCCACAAGCCAGTCAGAACCTCGCCCGCGCTGCAGAGCACTTGGGTGAGGCCCTGGGCCTGCTGGACGAGCTGGCCCAGGCCGACCTGGCGCGCGCGCAGGAGGGGGCACCCGCCGCGTGGTCGGCGCTACCATCGCTCGGCCTGGTTGCCCTGGCGACGCTTTCGCCGTCCCGTCAACGCAATGCCTTGCAATATTGGCTGAGCCAGCGCACCCGTTTGCCCGACACGCGGCATTGGGCTGGCTGGGCAGACCTGCGCGATGCCGGCGCCGATGCCCAGCCAGTCTGGTCGCTTGCCGATGGGCGGTTGCTGCGTAGCCAAGGGCGCGTCTGGTGGTTGAGTGGCGATTGGCTGAAGACACCCACCGGCCAGCTGGCTTGGGCTGATCCTGACGAGCCGTTGCTGTTGCCGGGCAATGGTAGTGTGCGTCTTGTTGGCGCAGGCCAGCTCGATGGGTTGCGCATCGCCTACCGCCTGGGTGGTGAAATGCTGGAGATCCCCGGCCGTGGACGGCGCGACCTCAAGCGCCTGCTCAACGAGCAGCAAGTGCCGCATTTCCTGCGTTCGCGCCTGCCGCTGCTGTATCGGGGCGAACGCCTGCTGGCAGTGGCCAACTTGCCCAGGCAGGTGCAGGCGGATTGCCAGCTGCATTGGCAGTTACCGACGAACGCGCAAGGTTTGAGCTGAAGGGTACATTCCGGTAGACTACCCTCCCTTCTTGATACAACTTCTGTGGGTTCCGCGAAAACACAGGGGTTGCCGATTACCAAGCAGTTTTTTGCTGGGCTGATTCTGGAAATGACGAGCGAGCTCCATGCCGGGGATACCCCTGGTCTGTACAGACGCGGCAGTTTTTCGAGATGCACTGTGATTGACGCAGGTGATCGGGGGCTTCGGCCTTCCTTCGCTTTCTCCGGCGGCGCTGGCCGCCTTAACGCAGACTTCTAGGGTTTTTCATGACGCGCTACATATTCGTCACGGGCGGTGTTGTTTCTTCATTGGGGAAAGGCATTGCCTCGGCTTCCCTGGCGGCCATCCTGGAAGCGCGGGGCCTGAAGGTCACCATGCTCAAGCTGGATCCGTACATCAACGTCGATCCGGGCACCATGAGCCCGTTCCAGCATGGTGAAGTGTTCGTCACCCACGATGGCGCCGAGACCGACCTCGACCTGGGCCACTACGAGCGGTTCATCCGCACCACCATGACCCAGAACAACAACTTCACCACCGGCCGTATCTACGAGCACGTTCTGCGCAAGGAGCGCCGTGGTGATTACCTGGGCGCGACCATCCAGGTCATCCCGCACATCACCGACGAAATCAAGCGTCGCATCATCAAGGGCGCCGGCGATGCCGACGTGGCCCTGGTGGAAATCGGCGGTACCGTGGGTGACATCGAGTCGCAGCCGTTCCTCGAGGCCATTCGCCAGCTGCGCGTCGAAGTGGGCTCCAAGCGTGCCATGCTGATGCACCTGACCCTGGTCCCGTACATCGCCACCGCTGGCGAAACCAAGACCAAGCCGACCCAGCACTCGGTCAAGGAGCTGCGCTCCATCGGCCTGCAGCCTGATGTGCTGATCTGCCGCTCCGACCACCCGGTCGATGCCTCGTCGCGTCGCAAGATCGCGCTGTTCACCAACGTTGAAGAGCGTGCGGTGATTTCGCTGGAAGACGTCGACACCATCTACAAGATCCCGGGCGTACTGCACGCACAGGGCCTGGACGACTTCGTCGTCGAGCGCTTCGGCCTGCAGTGCAACGGCGCCGACCTGTCCGAGTGGGACAAAGTGGTCGATGCCAAGCTCAACCCAGAGCACGAAGTGACCATTGCCATGGTCGGCAAGTACATGGAACTGCTGGATGCGTACAAGTCGCTGATCGAGGCAATGAGCCACGCCGGCATCACCAACCGCACCAAGGTCAACCTGCGCTACATCGACTCGGAAGACATCGAGAACCAGGGCACCAGCCTGCTCGAAGGCGCCGATGCCATCCTGGTGCCTGGCGGTTTCGGCCTGCGCGGCGTGGAAGGCAAGATTACCGCGGTGCAATACGCCCGTGAGAACAAGGTGCCGTACCTGGGTATCTGCCTGGGCATGCAAGTGGCGGTGATTGAGTTCGCCCGTAACGTGATGGGTTGGAAAGACGCCAACTCCACCGAATTCGACCGTAACAGCGGCCACCCTGTGGTCGGCCTGATCACCGAGTGGGCCGATGCCACCGGTGCCGTCGAGACCCGCGACGAGGCTTCCGACCTGGGCGGTACCATGCGCCTGGGTGCTCAGGACTGCCAGCTGGCTGCCGGTTCCAAGGTGCACGACTGCTACGGCAAGGACGTGATCACCGAGCGTCACCGTCACCGCTACGAAGTGAACAACAACCTGCTGCCGCAGCTGGTCGACGCAGGCCTGGTGGTTTCCGGTCGTTCCGAAGACGGCGCGCTGGTGGAAGTGGTCGAGTCCAAGGACCACCCATGGTTCGTCGCTTGCCAGTTCCACCCGGAATTCACTTCGACCCCACGTGACGGCCACCCGCTGTTCAGTGGTTTCGTCAAGGCAGCTCTGGCTCAGAAGAACAAGGCCTGATCAATGACCCAGAAGATCATTCGCGTCGGTAACATCGAGATCGCCAACGACAAGCCGTTCGTCCTGTTCGGCGGCATGAACGTCCTGGAATCCCGTGACCTGGCAATGAAGGTCTGCGAAGAGTATGTGCGGGTTACCGAAAAGCTCGGTATCCCGTATGTGTTCAAGGCCAGCTTCGACAAGGCCAACCGTTCGTCGGTGACGTCCTACCGTGGCCCAGGCATGGAAGAGGGGCTGAAGATCTTCGAAGAGATCAAGCGCACCTTCAACGTGCCGGTGATTACCGACGTACACGAGCCTTACCAGGCCGAGCCCGTCGCCAAGGTGTGCGACATCATCCAGTTGCCGGCTTTCCTGTCGCGGCAGACTGACCTGGTGGTGGCCATGGCCAAGACCGGCGCGGTGATCAACATCAAGAAGGCCCAGTTCCTCGCCCCCCAGGAAATGAAACACATCCTGGCCAAGTGCGAAGAGGCCGGTAATGACCAGTTGATCCTCTGCGAGCGTGGTTCGAGCTTCGGCTACAACAACTTGGTGGTGGACATGCTCGGCTTCGGCATCATGAAGCAGTTCGAGTACCCGGTGTTCTTCGACGTGACCCACGCCCTGCAAATGCCGGGTGGCCGCAGCGATTCGGCGGGTGGCCGCCGTGCCCAGGTCACCGACCTGGCCAAGGCCGGCATGAGTCAGGGCCTGGCCGGGCTGTTCCTCGAGGCCCACCCCGACCCGGACAACGCCAAGTGCGATGGCCCATGCGCCCTGCGCCTGGACAAACTGGAGCCGTTCCTGGCCCAGCTCAAGCAATTGGACGACCTGGTGAAAAGTTTTCCGACGGTAGAAACCGCGTAAAGCTCATTTCTCGGGTAAAGTACCGCCCGATCCACCCCTGACCAGTCGGTCAGGGGCTCCCTTCACCTGGCCTGCCCAAAGCAAGTCCGCCCGGTGAACGGCAAGAATTTCCTAAGCTAAGTTGTTTTCGTCAAATTCTGGAGTGCTTACAACAATGGCAAAAATCGTCGACATCAAAGGTCGTGAAGTTCTCGATTCGCGTGGCAACCCCACCGTGGAAGCCGATGTACTGCTCGACAACGGCATCATCGGCAGCGCTTGCGCGCCGTCCGGTGCTTCCACCGGCTCGCGCGAAGCGCTGGAGCTGCGTGATGGCGACAAGAGCCGTTACCTGGGCAAGGGCGTGCTGAAGGCCGTCGCCAACATCAACGGCCCGATCCGTGAGCTGCTGCTGGGCAAGGACCCTTCCGACCAGAAGGCCCTGGACCGCGCCATGATCGAACTGGACGGTACCGAGAACAAGGCCAAGCTGGGCGCCAACGCCATCCTGGCTGTTTCCCTGGCTGCCGCCAAAGCTGCCGCCCAGGACCAGGACCTGCCGCTGTACGCGCACATCGCCAACCTGAACGGCACTCCTGGCCAGTACTCGATGCCGGTGCCGATGATGAACATCATCAACGGTGGCGAGCACGCCGACAACAACGTCGACATCCAGGAGTTCATGGTTCAGCCGGTTGGCGCCAAGACCTTCTCCGACGGCCTGCGCATGGGTACCGAAATCTTCCACCACCTCAAAGCCGTGCTCAAGGCCCGCGGCCTGAACACCGCCGTAGGTGATGAAGGTGGTTTCGCGCCTAACCTGGCTTCCAACGAAGACGCCCTGGGCGCCATCGCCGAAGCGGTCGAAAAAGCCGGCTACAAGCTGGGCACCGACGTGACCCTGGCCCTGGACTGCGCGGCTTCCGAATTCTACGAAGACGGCAAGTACAACCTGTCCGGCGAAGGCAAGTCGTTCGACGCCGAAGGCTTCGCCGAGTACCTGAAAGGCCTGACCGAGCGCTTCCCGATCATCTCGATCGAAGACGGCCTGGACGAGTCCGACTGGGCTGGCTGGAAAATCCTCACCGACAAGATCGGTGAAAAAGTCCAGCTGGTCGGTGACGACCTGTTCGTGACCAACACCAAGATCCTCAAGGAAGGCATCGAGAAGGGTATCGGTAACTCGATCCTGATCAAGTTCAACCAGATCGGCTCGCTGACCGAAACCCTGGAAGCGATCCAGATGGCCAAGGCTGCTGGCTACACTGCAGTGATCTCGCACCGTTCCGGTGAAACCGAAGACTCGACCATTGCCGACCTGGCCGTGGGTACTGCCGCGGGTCAGATCAAGACCGGTTCGCTGTGCCGTTCCGACCGCGTTTCCAAGTACAACCAGCTGCTGCGCATCGAAGAGCAACTGGGCGCCAAAGCGGTTTACCGTGGTCGTGCCGAGTTTCGCGGCTAAGCAAGAGATGGTAAAAAGACAGCAGCCGGAGCGGTAGGAACGTTCGTACTGAACTTAACTACGTTCCAACGGGTTTCTGTCAACGAAGCCTGGCCTCGGCCAGGCTTCGTGCTATTCGAGGCCCCGTAAAAAAGTATGCGGCAGCCTTTTTAACCTGGATAACGTGATGCGCAGTCCCTATTGGGTGTTCCTCGTTCTGCTCCTGCTGCTGGGTGGCCTGCAGTACCGCCTGTGGGTGGGTAACGGCAGCCTGGCGCAAGTGACCGAGCTGAAGCAGCAGATTGCCGACCAGCATGCCGAAAACGAGCGCTTGCTTGAGCGTAACCGCGTGCTCGATGCCGAAGTGCTGGAGCTGAAAAAAGGCATGGAGACCGTTGAAGAACGGGCTCGCCATGAATTGGGGATGGTCAAAGAGGGCGAAACCCTCTTCCAGTTGCCACAGAAATGATCAATACCTTGCCGGCCTTCTGGGCCGTGATTCCTGCTGCGGGCGTTGGTGCCCGCATGGCTGCCGACCGCCCCAAGCAATACCTGGAGCTGGCTGGGCAGACCCTTCTCGAGCACAGCCTCGATTGTTTTCTTGGCCACCCGGCGCTTGCAGGGGTGGTAGTCAGCATTGCCGATGACGACCCGTATTGGCCTGGCCTGCGCTACGCCAGCGACCCGCGCATCCAGCGCGCGGCAGGTGGGCGTGAGCGCGCTGACTCGGTGCTCAACGCCTTGCTGGTGCTGCATGCCCAAGGGGCCTCGGACAGCGATTGGGTACTGGTGCACGATGCCGCGCGGCCAAACCTGGCGCGCAGCGACCTGGACAAGCTGTTGTCGGAATTGGCAGACGACCCGGTGGGTGGCCTGCTGGCGGTGCCGGCGCGCGATACCCTCAAGCGTGCCGATGGCAATGGCCGGGTGAGCGCTACCGTGGACCGCAGCACCATCTGGCAGGCGTATACGCCGCAGATGTTCCGCCTGGGTGCGTTGCACCGTGCGTTGGCCGAGTGCCTGGTGTCGGATGTCGTGGTGACCGATGAGGCTTCGGCCATCGAGTGGTCCGGTCAAGCGCCGCGGCTGGTTGAAGGGCGAAGTGACAACATCAAGGTGACCCGGCCGGAAGACTTGGAGTGGTTGCGCCAGCGTTGGGCAGGGCGTCGCTAAGGCTTTGGACCAGTGCTGGCTTCTTCACGGGCATGCCCGCGAAAGGGCCAGTACAAGCAGCGCACTCCTTCAGCCGAGACGATATTCCGGCAACCCCGCCAACCCTTCCTTCAGGTAATCCACCAACCGCCGTACCTTCGGCGAAAGGTGCCGCTGCTGCGGATATAGCGCCCATACCGCTGTATTTGGTGGCTGGTGCGCCTCTAGCAGTGACACCAGCGCACCGTTGTTCAGGTGTTCCAGCACGTAATAATCCGGCAGTTGGCACAACCCTATCCCTTGCAACGCCGCATCCAGCACCGCCTGCCCACTGTTGCAGCGCCAATTGCCCTGCACCCGCTGGCTGATTTCACGGCCATCCTGCTGCAGCGCCCACAAATCCGAACTGCCCACCAGGCAATTGTGCCGCGCCAGCTCCGAAAGGCTGTGTGGTCGGCCATAGCGCTCGAGATAGGCCGGCGAGGCGCACAGGTACATGCGCCTGGGTGCCAGGCGGGTGGCCACCAGCCGAGAGTCGGCCAGCCTGCCCAGGCGGATGGCCAGGTCCATGCCTTCATGCAGCAGGTCGAGGGTATGGTTGCTTAGTTCCACATCCACCCGCAGTTGCGGATACAGCGCCATGAACCGCGTTACCAGTGGCACGATGAAGCGCTCGCCATAGGCTACCGCGCAGGTCATGCGCAGCAAACCCTTGGGCTCGCTGGCCAGGTCGCCCATGGCGCGCAGGGCTTCCTCGCGGCCATCCTGCAGGCGCTGGCAATGCTGCAGAAAGGTTTGCCCGGCCTCGCTCAGGGTTACCCGGCGGGTGCTGCGGTACAGCAGGCGCGTCTGCAGGCGCTCCTCCAGGCGAGCGATCTGCCGGCTGATATGTGACGAAGATACTCCCAGCCGTTCAGCGGCCGCGGTGAACTGGCCTGATTCGGCTACGGCGACGAATTCGTCGATGCCTTCCCAGCGGCTGCTCATTGATTATCCCTGTATGGCAATAATGTTTTGTCTTTGCCCGGATTATTCATCAAAAGCGGCTGAATTACACTGCAAGTCTGAATCGACCCTCTGTCTGGAGACCTTTGATGATCAAGTCCCGTGCTGCCGTAGCCTTCGAGGCCAAGAAACCCCTGGAAATCGTCGAAGTCGACGTGGCCATGCCCAAGGCCGGTGAAGTGCTGCTGCGCGTGGTCGCCAGCGGTGTTTGCCATACCGACGCCTACACCCTGTCCGGGGCGGACCCGGAGGGTATCTTCCCGTCGATTCTCGGCCACGAAGGCGGCGCGATCGTCGAAGCGGTAGGCGAGGGCGTGACCTCGGTTGCCGTGGGTGACCACGTGATCCCGCTGTATACCCCGGAATGCGGCAAGTGCAAGTTCTGCCTCTCGGGCAAGACCAACCTGTGTCAGGCCATTCGTGCCACCCAGGGCAAAGGCCTGATGCCGGACGGCACCACGCGTTTCTCGTACAAGGGCCAGCAGCTGTTCCACTACATGGGCACGTCGACCTTCTCCGAGTACACCGTGCTGCCGGAAATCTCCGTAGCCAAAATCCAGAAGGAAGCCCCCCTGGAAAAGGTCTGCCTGCTGGGCTGTGGCGTCACCACCGGTATCGGCGCGGTGCTCAACACCGCCAAGGTCAAGCCGGGTGACACCGTGGCCATCTTCGGCCTCGGCGGTATCGGCCTGTCGGCGGTGATCGGTGCGGTCAAGGCCAACGCCTCGCGTATCATCGCCATCGACATCAACCCGGCCAAGTTCGAAATCGCCCGTCAACTGGGTGCCACCGACTGCGTCAACCCGAAAGACTACGACCGCCCGATCCAGGAAGTGATTGTCGACCTCACCGACGGTGGCGTGGACTTCTCCTTCGAGTGCATCGGCAACGTACAACTGATGCGCGCGGCCCTGGAATGCTGCCACAAGGGCTGGGGCGAGTCGGTGATCATTGGTGTGGCGGGTGCCGGCCAGGAAATCGCCACCCGTCCGTTCCAGCTGGTTACCGGCCGGGTATGGCGCGGTTCGGCGTTCGGCGGCGTGCGAGGCCGCAGCGAGCTGCCAAGCTACGTGGAAATGTCCGAGAAGGGCGAAATCCCGCTGGACACCTTCATCACCCACACCATGGGCCTGGAAGACATCAACAAGGCCTTCGACCTGATGCATGAAGGTAAGAGCATCCGTAGCGTGATCCACTTCTGAGGTACGCCATGAGCCTGGATAACATCTCCTGCCAGAAGAGCTTCGGCGGCTGGCACAAGCGTTACCGGCATCACTCCAAGGTGCTGGGTTGCGACATGGTGTTCGCCGTGTACCTGCCGCCGCAGGCTGAACAGGGTGAGAAGCTGCCGGTGCTGTACTGGCTCAGTGGCCTCACCTGTACCGACGAGAACTTCATGCAGAAGGCCGGCGCTCAGCGCCTGGCCGCCGAGCTTGGGCTGATCATCGTCGCCCCCGACACCAGCCCGCGTGGCGAGCAGGTGCCGGGCGACCCGGATGGCGCGTGGGACTTCGGCCTTGGGGCCGGCTTCTACCTCAACGCCACCCAGCAGCCCTGGGCCCAGCATTACCGCATGCATGACTATGTGGTACAGGAGTTGCCAGCCCTGATCGAAGCGCACTTCCCGGCGTCGGGCGAGCGCAGCATCAGCGGCCACTCCATGGGCGGGCATGGCGCGCTGGTGTGCGCCTTGCGCAACCCAGGGCGCTACCGTTCGGTGTCGGCGTTTTCCCCCATCAGCAACCCGATGGATTGCCCGTGGGGCGAGAAAGCTTTCAGCCGCTACCTGGGTGAAGATCGGGCGCGCTGGCGCGAGTGGGATGCCAGCGTGTTGCTGGCCGAAACCCCTGCTGGCGAGTGCCCGCCGTTGCTGGTTGACCAGGGCGACCGTGACGACTTTCTCGAGAAACAGCTCAAGCCCGAAGCGCTGGAGCAGGCCGCACGCAAAGGGGGCCATGCACTGACCCTGCGCCTGCAGCCGGGCTATGACCATAGCTACTACTTCATTGCCAGCTTCATCGAGGAGCACCTGCGCCATCATGCGGTGGCACTGGGGCGGGTGTAGCACCCTGGGCCAAAAGCCGCCAAACCCGCTGCAAAGCAGGTAGAATCACGCCCTGACTCATTCAGGGCGTTTTTCTATGCGTATTGGCCATGGCTACGATGTGCACCGTTTCTGCGACGGTGATTTCATTACCTTGGGCGGGGTGCGTATCCCCCACAAATACGGCCTGCTGGCCCACTCCGACGGCGACGTGCTGCTGCACGCCCTGAGCGATGCCTTGCTGGGCGCCGCGGCGCTGGGCGACATCGGCAAGCACTTCCCCGACACAGACCCGCAGTTCAAGGGGGCCGACAGCCGAGCGCTGCTGCGCCATGTGGTCGGCATCGTCAGGGCCAAGGGCTGGAAGGTCGGCAATGTTGACGCCACCATCGTCGCGCAGGTGCCGAAGATGGCCCCGCACATCGAGACCATGCGCCAGCTGATCGCCGAAGACCTGCAGGTCGAGCTCGACCAGGTCAACGTCAAGGCCACCACGACTGAAAAGCTGGGCTTCACCGGCCGCGAGGAGGGGATTGCCGTGCATTCGGTCGCCCTGCTGCTGCCAGCATGACCGAACTGGAACTGCTGGGCCCGCGCGCATCGGGCGAACCGTTGGGCACCGCCGTACTCAAGGCGGTGGCCGAGGATTTCCAGGTCGACGAAGTGCTGGATATCCCCCTGTCGGGGCAGGGCGAGCACCTGTGGCTGTGGGTCGAGAAGCGTGACCTGAACACTGAAGAGGCCGCCCGCCGCCTGGCCCGTGCCGCAGGCGTGCCCGTGCGCAGCATCAGCTATGCCGGCCTGAAGGACCGCCAGGCGCTGACCCGCCAGTGGTTCAGCCTGCACCTGCCGGGCAAGGCCGACCCGGACCTGTCGCGGGCCGAGGATGCCAGCCTGCGTGTGCTCAAGCAGGTGCGCCACCTGCGCAAGCTCCAGCGCGGCGCGCATTCGGCCAACGGTTTTACCCTGCGCCTGACGGCTCTGGCAGCCGATCACCAGGCGCTGGACACGCGCCTGGAACAGCTGAAGCAGAACGGTGTGCCCAACTATTTTGGCACCCAGCGCTTCGGCCACGGCGGTGGTAACGTGCATGACGCCCTCGAGTGGGCTGCCCGCAAGGCTTTGCCTGAGCAGCGCAACGTGCGTTCGCGGCTGCTTTCGGCTGGGCGCAGCTTCCTGTTCAATCAACTGCTGGCTGCGCGTGTCGCTGACGGCAGCTGGGCTCGCGCCCAGGTCGGCGACCTGCTGGCGTTCACTGACAGCCGTAGTTTTTTCCCGGCCGGTGAGGCGGAATGTGCCGACCCGCGCCTGGCGATTCTCGATCTGCACCCGACTGGCCCTATGTGGGGCGAGGGCGCCTCGCCTGCTGGCGCAGCCACTGCCCAGCTGGAAAACGCCGTTGGCGCACGGCAGCCGGCACTTTGCCAGTGGTTGGCCCAGGCGGGCATGGATCACGAACGGCGAATTCTGCGGCTCCCTATTAGCGGCCTGACGTGGCATTATCCCGAGCCTGATATCCTGCAACTGGAATTCGTCCTGCCGGCCGGATGCTTCGCCACCGTGGTGGTGCGTGAAGTCGTGGATCTGGTGTCGGCAGGGCAGACGGACAGCCCATGCGTATTCTGATTTCGAACGACGACGGTGTTACCGCACCCGGCATCGCCGCGTTGCACGCTGCGCTGGCGGATTACGCCGAGTGCGCGGTGATCGCCCCGGATCAAGACAAGAGCGGCGCCAGCAGTTCGCTGACGCTGGACCGGCCACTGCACCCGCAGACCCTGGCCAACGGCTT
Organism: Pseudomonas sp. NBRC 111132; assembly: GCF_001320565.1. Classification (NCBI taxonomy): domain Bacteria; kingdom Pseudomonadati; phylum Pseudomonadota; class Gammaproteobacteria; order Pseudomonadales; family Pseudomonadaceae; genus Pseudomonas; species Pseudomonas sp. NBRC 111132. The sequence goes on along the minus strand of NZ_BCBI01000035.1, from coordinate 42,820 downwards.
CATCAGCCTCAACGGCACGCCAACCGACTGTGTGCACCTGGGGCTCAATGGGTTGTTGCCACAGGCGCCAGACATGGTCGTGTCGGGGATCAACCTCGGTGCCAACCTGGGCGACGACGTGCTGTATTCGGGTACGGTCGCTGCGGCGTTGGAAGGCCGTTTCCTCGGCGGTACCTCGCTGGCGTTCTCGCTGTTGTCGCGCCAGCCGGACAACCTGCCGACCGCTGCCTATATCGCCCGTCGATTGGTCGAGGCACAGTCGCGCCTGGCGTTGCCGCCCCGCACCGTACTCAACGTCAATATCCCCAACTTGCCGCTGGAGCACATCCGTGGCATCCAGCTCACCCGCCTCGGTCATCGGGCGCGGGCGGCGGCGCCGACCAAGGTGGTCAACCCGCGCGGCAAGGAAGGCTACTGGATTGCCGTGGCCGGTGATGCCGAGGATGGGGGGCCGGGCACCGACTTCCACGCGGTCATGCAGGGCTACGTATCGATCACCCCGCTGCAACTCGATCGCACCTTCAATGATGCCTTCGAGCAGCTCGACGGTTGGCTGGAGGGCCTGCTCTGATGCGCGAGGACGATATGCTGCGGCGTGGTATCGGCATGACCTCCCAGCGTACCCGGGAGCGGCTGATCCAGCGCCTGTGCGAAGAGGGTGTGTCGAATACCAAGGTGCTCGACGTGATCCGTCGTACCCCGCGCCACCTGTTCGTCGACGAGGCGCTGGCACATCGCGCCTATGAAGACACCGCGTTGCCGATCGGCCACAACCAGACCATCTCGCAACCGTTCATGGTTGCCCACATGAGCGAGCTGCTGCTCGAAGCCGGGCCGCTGGACAAGGTGCTGGAAATCGGCACCGGCTCGGGTTACCAGACGGCGATCCTGGCCCAGCTGGTCGAGCGGGTATTCTCGGTGGAGCGCATCAAGGTATTGCAGGATCGGGCCAAAGAACGCCTGGTGGAGCTGAACCTGCGCAACGTGGTGTTCCGCTGGGGCGATGGTTGCGAGGGATGGCCGGCATTGGCGCCGTACAACGGCATCATCGTCACTGCCGTGGCGCCGGAAGTGCCGCAGGCATTGCTCGACCAGCTGGCACCTGGAGGCCGCATGGTCATCCCGGTGGGGCCGGCCGGCGAAGCGCAGCAACTGATGCTGATCGTGCGCGAGGAGCATGGGTTCTCCCGTCGCGTGCTGGGGGCTGTGCGTTTCGTGCCGCTGCTCAATGGTCCGTTGGCCTGAGCCCAGCTTGCATTGGCTGTTTGGGTAGGCACCACGCGGTATTTTTGGGCCTGCAGCGAATTCTTGCCGCTTCGCCCTGTCTATCTGGCGGGGCGAAGCGCCAGCGTACACCGGGGCTTTGCAACAGCCTATTGCTCCAGTCTGCCAATACCGGCTGGCTTGGTTATAATTGCAACAATATTGCATTTCTTGTCTTCATATCGTTTTCGGCACCATGAGGGGAGCGCGGGTGGGTCACACAGTCATTCGGCAGCGCAAGGACGGGTCAGGTTTCAAGCTTCTGGTGATTGCATTGGCCATGGGCACGCTACTGGTGGGTTGCTCGAGCACCAGCAGCAACAGCGCGCGGGTGGTCGACCGCAACAACAGCGTGCCCAAGCGCCCGGCGGTGACTTCCGGGCAATACATCGTCAAGCCTGGCGACACCCTGTTCTCCATCGCCTTCCGTTATGGCTGGGACTACAAGGAGCTGGCCGCACGCAACGGTATCCCGGCGCCTTACACCATCCGCCCGGGCCAAGCGATTCGTTTCAGCAGCGGTTCTAGCAGCAGTACCACGGTGGTATCCAACCCTTCCTCGTCGAGCCGCACCACGGTCACGCGGCGGCCTGTGGGCAGCCCCGCCACGGCGCCGGCCAGCACCAGCAAACCAGCTACTCCGGCCCCTTCCACCAGTGCGCCAGTGGTTGCCACCGTGCCGGCTGCGGAGCGCGCGGTAGGCGGCTGGACCTGGCCTGCCAACGGCGTGTTGATTGGAAAATTTGCTTCAAACGGTAGTTTGAATAAAGGCATTGATATCGCCGGTGATTTGGGACAGCCTGTTTTTGCTGCGTCTGATGGTGCGGTGGTTTACGCCGGGAGTGGTTTGAGGGGCTACGGCGAGCTGATCATCATCAAACACAGCGATACCTACGTCAGTGCCTACGGCCATAACCGCAGGCTGTTGGTTCGGGAGGGGCAGCAGGTCAAGGCAGGGCAGTCGATTGCTGAAATGGGGTCTACGGGCACAGATCGGGTGAAGCTGCATTTTGAGATTCGCCGCCAGGGCAAACCCGTCGATCCGCTCCAGTTCCTGCCACGCCGTTGATCGTTGTACCCGGCCTGTTCCTGTGATGTAGAGGGGACAGGCTCAAGCGCTGCCAGGGATAAAGGTGCCGCTCGAGTCTGAGTTCGAACTCAGCAAAGGACTATAACAATGGCTCTCAGTAAAGAAGTGCCGGAGTTTGACATCGACGATGACGTCCTCCTGATGGAGACGGGTATCGTTTTGGAAACGGATGTGGTGTCAGACGAACCTGCTGTATCTTCGGTTCGGACGAGGGCCAAGTCGGGCTCTTCACTCAAGCAACACAAGTACATCGATTACAGCCGGGCGCTCGATGCCACCCAGCTGTATCTCAACGAGATTGGTTTCTCGCCGCTGCTGTCGCCGGAAGAAGAAGTGCACTTTGCGCGCTTGTCGCAAAAGGGCGATCCTGCCGGCCGCAAGCGCATGATCGAAAGCAACCTGCGCCTGGTTGTAAAAATTGCCCGTCGTTACGTGAACCGTGGCCTGTCGCTGCTCGACCTGATCGAGGAGGGCAACCTGGGGCTGATCCGTGCGGTCGAGAAGTTCGACCCAGAGCGTGGTTTCCGGTTCTCGACCTATGCGACCTGGTGGATTCGCCAGACCATCGAACGGGCGATCATGAACCAGACCCGCACCATCCGCCTACCGATCCATGTGGTCAAGGAACTGAACGTCTACCTGCGCGCTGCACGCGAGCTGACCCAGAAACTCGACCACGAACCCTCGCCAGAAGAAATCGCCACGTTGCTGGAGAAGCCGGTCGCCGAGGTCAAGCGCATGCTTGGCTTGAACGAGCGGGTGTCTTCGGTGGATGTGTCGCTTGGCCCGGACTCGGACAAGACCCTGCTCGACACCTTGACCGACGACCGCCCGACCGACCCGTGCGAGCTGCTGCAGGATGATGACCTGTCGCAGAGCATCGATCAGTGGCTGGGTGAGTTGACCGACAAGCAGCGTGAAGTGGTGGTGCGGCGCTTTGGCCTACGCGGGCATGAGAGCAGTACCCTTGAAGATGTTGGCCTGGAGATCGGCCTGACCCGGGAGCGGGTGCGGCAGATTCAGGTAGAGGGGCTTAAGCGCTTGCGCGAGATCCTGGAGAAGAACGGCTTGTCCAGCGAGTCGTTGTTCCAGTAGCGAAGGCTCGTAACACAAAGCGCCCCGATGACCTCGGGGCGTTTTTGTGTGTGGCTAAAAGAGTTATCCCCATCCGAGATTGCAGGGCTGCAAAGCTGCCTCAAAACCTGGGCATAACAGATATCCAATGTGTATTGCGCTACCCCAGTAACATTCCATGTAAGCCTTTTCTTACTTGTTTTGTAAGCTATCTATGCAAGTCTCAGTAAATCATTGTCGTTTTCAGCCTATGTATTTTTCCAACTCATTGAAAAAAATGGCTTATTTTGCTGTGAGGGAATATGTCCCCGGCAATACCTTGTGAGGGTTCGCGCTTGCCCGTCCGGCTCAACCCGCTAGTATTCGAACTGTGCACAGGGACATGCACAGGCTTTCAGGACGAAGGCCAAGGACGTCGCAAGAAGCGATTTCATCAGGATGATGTTTGGGACAAGCAGGGACTACGGAAAAAATGTGGGCGGGTCAAACCGCCCCTTTTTTTTGCCCGCAGAAAACAAAAAAGGCCCCGAGGGGCCTTTTTCGCATCTGGGCGTTATCAGCGCTCCAGGTCGGCAATCTTGCCAGTCTTGCCATCCCACTCTTCGGCGTCAGGCAAGGCATCCTTACGCTCGGTGATGTTCGGCCAGACTTCCGCCAGTTCGGCGTTCAGCTCGATGAAGTTCTCCATCCCTGCAGGGATTTCGTCTTCCGAGAAGATGGCTTGCGCTGGGCACTCCGGTTCGCACAGGGCGCAGTCGATGCACTCGTCCGGGTGGATGACCAGGAAGTTCGGGCCTTCGTAGAAGCAGTCCACCGGACAGACTTCCACGCAGTCGGTGTATTTGCATTTGATGCAGTTGTCGGTGACGACGAAGGTCATTTCTAATTCTCTCCTCAGGCGACGGCGGCGGCCCTTCCTCTCAGGGCCGCGCGGTTTACAGGTATGTGGCTGCAGGCCAGGCTAATAACCTGCAGCACCAGCAAACCGCGGCGGATTCTATCAGCTTGTAGTGGGCGCCGTTATAACAGGTTCTTTAGTTGATATAGCATTTCGATAGCTTGACGCGGGGTCATGTCGTCCAGCTGCAGCTTGCCCAGCTTCTCGATGGCCGGGTGTGGCAGGCTGGCGAACAGGTCGCTTTGGTGCGGTACCTGCGGCGCATCCTTGGCTTTTGCGGCCGGGGGCTGCTCGTGCGGCAGGCTGGTGGTTTCCAGGCGCCCCAGGTGTTCGCGGGCACGCTGGATGACCACTGTCGGTACGCCGGCCAGTTGCGCCACGGCCAGGCCGTAACTCTGGCTGGCAGGGCCAGGCAGCACGTGGTGGAGGAACACGATGCGTTCGTTGTGCTCGGTGGCGTTCAGGTGCACGTTGGCCACCAGCGGCTCGCTCTCCGGCAGCACGGTCAGTTCGAAGTAGTGCGTGGCGAACAGCGTGTAGGCACGCAGCTGGGCCAGGCGCTCGGCGGCGGCCCAGGCCAGCGACAAGCCGTCGAAGGTGCTGGTGCCGCGGCCGACTTCGTCCATCAGCACCAGGCTGCGGTCGGTGGCGTTATGCAGAATGTTGGCGGTTTCGCTCATCTCGACCATGAACGTCGAGCGCCCGCCGGCCAGGTCATCGCTGGAACCGATGCGGGTGAAGATGCGGTCGACCAGCGACAGCTCGCAGCTGGCCGCCGGCACGAAGCTGCCGATGTGTGCCAGCAGCACGATCAAGGCGGTCTGGCGCATGTAGGTGGACTTACCGCCCATGTTCGGGCCAGTGATGATCAGCATGCGTGTGCTGTTGTCCAGGCCCAGGTCGTTGGCCACGAACGGCGTGGTCAATACCTGCTCCACCACCGGGTGGCGGCCTTGCTCGATGCGCAGGCACGGCTCGTCGACGAAGCGCGGGCAGTTCAGGTCAAGGTTCAGTGCACGTTCGGCCAGGTTGCTGAGTACATCCAGTTCGGCCAGGGCAGCGGCGCTGTCCTGCAGCGGCGCCAGGTGGCTGATGAGGGTTTCCAGCAGGGCGTCGTACAGCATTTTTTCGCGGGCCAGGGCGCGGCTCTTGGCCGACAGTGCCTTGTCCTCGAATGCCTTCAGCTCCGGGGTGATGAAGCGCTCGGCGCCCTTGAGCGTCTGCCGGCGAATGTAGTCGCCTGGGGCCTGCTCGGCCTGCTTGGTCGGCAGCTCGATGAAGTAGCCGTGCACGCGGTTGTAGCCGACCTTGAGGTTGGCAAGGCCTGTGCGAGCCTTTTCCCGGGCTTCCAGGTCGATCAGGAACTGGCCGGCGTTTTCGCTGATCGCCAGCAGGTCGTCCAGCTCATTGTCATAGCCGGCCTTGAGCACGCCGCCGTCGCGGATCACCGCCGGCGGGTTGTCGATGATCGCCCGCTCCAGCAGGCTGGCCAGTTCCGGGTAGGTGCCGGTGATGGCTGCCAGGCGCGCAAGGTGCGGTGCCTCGAGCTCGGTCATGGCGTTCTGCAGCTCGGGCAATGCGCCCAAGGCATCACGCAGGCGCGCCAGGTCGCGCGGGCGGGCATTGCGCAGGCCGATGCGAGCGAGGATCCGCTCGATATCGCCAATTTCCTTCAACTGCGGCTGCAGCTTCTCGAAGCGATAGCTGTCGAGCAGGCAGCGGATCGAATCCTGGCGTGCCTGCAGTACCTTGAGGTCGCGCAGCGGGCGGTTCAGCCAGCGGCTCAGCAGGCGGCTGGCCATGGCGGTCTGGCAGCGGTCGATCACCGACTGAAGGGTGTTGTCGCGCCCACCGGCCAGGTTGATGTCCAGCTCCAGGTTGCGGCGGCTGGCGCCATCGAGGATGACCGTGTCGTCCAGGCGCTCGTGGCGCAGGCTGCGCAGGTGGGGCAGGGCGGTGCGCTGGGTTTCCTTGGCGTAGGTCAGCAGGCAGCCGGCGGCACCGATGGCCAGGGTCAGCTTGTCGCAGCCGAAGCCTTTGAGGTCTTTGGTCGCGAATTGCTGGCACAGGGCTTTGCGCGCCGAGTCGCGGTCGAAGTCCCACGGTGCGCGGCGGCGGGCGCCAGGGCGTTTCTCCGCAGGCAAATCGCGCGGCCAGTCGTCCGGGATCAACAGCTCGACCGGGTTCAGCCGCTCGAGCTCGGCCAGCAGGTTTTCCCAGCCCTTGATCTCCTGCACGCTGAAGTTGCCGCTGGTGATGTCCAGTACGGCCAGGCCGAACAGGCGCTCGTCGCCGAGCAGCGCGGCAATCAGGTTGTCGCGGCGCTCGTCGAGCAGGGCCTCGTCACTGACCGTGCCAGGGGTGATGATGCGCACCACCTGGCGCTCCACCGGGCCCTTGCTGGTGGCTGGGTCGCCAATCTGCTCACAGATCACCACCGATTCGCCCAGCTTGACCAGCTTGGCCAGGTAGCCTTCGAGCGAATGGAACGGGATCCCGCACATGGGAATGGACTGGCCGGCCGACTGACCGCGGGCGGTCAAGGTGATATCCAGCAGTTTCGCGGCTTTTTTCGCATCTTCGTAGAAGATTTCGTAGAAGTCGCCCATGCGGTAGAACATCAGCTGGTCTGGGTGCTGGTTTTTCAGCTTCCAGTACTGCTGCATCATTGGGGTATGGTCGGAAAGACTGGACATTCAAGGCCTTACAGCTGTGCGTCTATTAGACAATTGCGAAGCGTCTAATACTACAGGCTTTTTTTCGGCATTGCTGGAGGCTGTGCGATGTCAATTTTACGCAGGCGCAGGTAGCGCTCGGTCATCTTAGCGTTGGTGTGACCGCCGAGTTTTTGAGCGTCGTTGCCCTGGTCGTCTGTGTCGGTCAGCGATTTCGCCCTGAGATCGTGGATGGTTGCCCCGGTCACCTTCGCTTTCTCGCAGGCCTTCTTGAAGGCGTCCTTCACCGTCTCATAGGAGACCGGCTTGCCGCCGCCCCGGGTGCAAAACAGCGTGAGCCCGCGCACCTTCCTGGGGATGGCCTTCGCCCTTGCGATCAGTTGCTCAAGATCCGGGGTCATGCCAACGATTAGTTTGGCGCCTGTCTTCTGCTGGTCGAAGGCGATACCCTTGTCTGTGATGTCCGAGAGTTTGATGGCCAGCACATCGCCAATGCGCTGACCCGTGAGGTAGCACATTTCGAGGATCGAGCGGATGTATGGCGATGCGGCGTCGCAGATTGCCGCGAACTCCTCGTCAGTGATGTACCGGTCCCGCTTCTTCTCGACGTGCCGCTTGATGCCGGTGCAGGGGTTTGAGTCGACAATCTGCTGTTCCAGCGCGTAGGCGAACACCATTCGTAGGAACGAGATCACCCGGTTGGCCATGTTCGGTGTGTCGGACATGTGCAGCTTGAGTGCGGCCACATGCCTCGGCAGCACCTGGCGTGGCTCAAACTCTGCCAAGTTCTTCTTGAGCTTCAGTGCTGCTGCCTCGTACTGCTTCACGGTGTTTTCCGCCAGCCGCCCACGCATCGCGTCCAGCGCGTCATCGATTAGCTTCGGCATTCCGCCCTGTCCTTTGCCGCCCATGATCTTGGCGTAGGCGAGCAGGGCGCCCTGGTAGTCCTTGTCCAGGCGCTCCCACTTTCCTTTCCTGACCAGGTAGTACGCCCCGTGCTTCATGTACATGCACGGGGGCAGGTGCCTGTCCTTCTTTCGCGGCCTCATCGGTCGTCCCTTCTATCAAAACCGGAGTTCCGGTCCTTTCTTCTCGGCATGCCCGCCCAGGCGGGCCAGCACGACTTGTCTAAGCACCTTCGGCTTGCCGTCGGCGCCCAGCACATACCCAAATTTCTCTGCCTGCAACCAGCGGACCTGGTCCTTGGGGCGGAGGTAGCCCGTCATGTCGGCTACCTCATCCGGGGTCATGAACATGGTTTCTCTCCACGCCGCCGGTGGCGGCAGGTTGGTGGTCAGTCGACCTGGTAGTAGACGTAGCAGTCGACACCTTGGGCGGTAAGCGACTTGTGCATGGCCTGCACTCCAGCGCTGTGCTGGTTGCCCTGTCCCGGCCAGGGGGTGTCCAGGTGAAGGCCTTGTCGGTGGTAGCCGTGCTTCTTCTGGATGTAGCCAGGCAGGCCGTGGTCTGTGTCCAAGCGCATCCCGGGCACCGGTATTACCACCCGATCGAGGTTGGCGCTCCCTCCGTCATTCGTGCATGCGGTCGCAGCGGCTTTGCCTGCCTCAAGAGCGATGGCAATCTTCTGCCCGAGGGCCTGCAGCTCTTCCTTTTTCATGGCAATAGCTCTCCATGCCCGCGAGCGTTTGCCGGCGGGCTGAATTAAGGGGGGGGTTACTTGGTCAGGTCGTGACCGAACGGCACTCGGAAACCGGAGGCGTTGCGGTGGCCACCACCGCCGTAATGCTTGGCGATTTCCGATACGTCCAGACCTTCGTCAGTGCTGCGCAGGCTGAAAACACGACCATCGGGGGTATCCCAATAGCAGGCGGCGAACGGCTCGCCCTGGGCCATTAGGTGACCCGCATCGCTGGTGAGCGTGTACGGCAGGCTGGCCACCGGTACATCGTGCCCGGCGATGACCAGGCGTCGCTTGGTCACGGCGACCAACTCGGCAATGTCCTTGTGGTGCTTACGTTCGATCGCAGCGCCGTCCGAACGGAGGGCTTCCACGTCGGCGGCCATGAGCTTGTCCCAGACCTCGAAGTCGTAGGGATAGCTGAACAGGTTGGCCTGAATCTCGCGGGTGCCATCCAGCTTGAACAGCCAGAGGTCGCGGTCCTCGATGTGGCGCAGCAGCATTGGCGGCTCTTGACCGGGGAAGAAGTGGTCCCAGGCCAGCATGGCGCCGCTGCGGTTCATGTCGAAGCAGCAGGCGATTGCCGGGGAGTTCTGCGAATACATGAAGGTGTGCGCACTTTCCCAGCCCAGCGCGGTAGATCCGTCGGCGTGCCGGCCATCCAACCGAACACCGGCATGGAAAGGTGGGAACTTGGCGAGATCCTCAGCCGCCGATTTGTGATGGTCCAGAACAATGATGCTCCGGGCTTTCCAGCTGATCCGTGCGAGAACGTCATATTTGTAGCTGAAATCGACGATGATTACGTCTTTGTCGGTCACATCTGGCGGCTCTTGTCCGTACACGCCGGCCACAAACTCGACCTGGTCGCCTAGAGCTTTGCGGACAACCCAGGCGGCACCGAAGCCGTCAGCACAGTTGCCGTGGTAGATGCACATCGTTTTTTGTTCAGACATAGGTTCTCCATGCCCGCGCATGTCGACGGGGGTTTATGGGTAGAGTTGTGAAAGCAGAGAAAGGTCAGCCGCGGCAGATGCTCAGCCAGCCCGTGATCAGCCACCAGAAGTCCTGAGCGGCCATGAATCCAAACCCGGCTGCGAAGCCGAGGATGAGTGCTTTCTGAGCCAGCTTCATCGCGGGGCTTTCCAGATCAGGTAGGTCATGTACATCAGGGGGAGGATCATTGGCATAGCTCCTTGGGCACCTGGACGGTATCGCCGAGCTTTGCCTGGGCTATTGCTCGGCAGGCAGCAGTCAGGGCATTCGGGCCGTCACCACTTGGAAGCACTTCCTGGCCCGTAGCCTTGCACACATAAGCGCACCAAAACTCTCCGGTTGGGCTTCGACTGAACCCGCAACCGTTGAAGCTGGTTTGAATATGGTGCTTGTCGATCAATGGACCACCGACCGCCCAGTCTTCCCAAGGGTTGAAGCGCTCAGCGCGCTCGGTCACCGTGGCGCGATACCGGGCGAACACCCTCCAAGGCACGCCGTTGTACCCGGGCGGCTCCAGGTACACGTCCAGCCCTTCGGCCTTGCCGACTGCCCATCCCAGCGCTTCACCGCAGAGGTTCGCCGCGCTCACTTCGATCAGGTCGGTCATGGCAGCGAGCCCTCTGACACTTCGAAGAACTGAAGCTGTCCCTTGAGCGGGATGAAAGGGATAGGCTTAGGATCTCGCAGCACAAACGCCTTATCTCCCGAGTACCAAGGAGAGTCGCTGCTATCAACAGAGTCGACCAGTTCGACCGAACCGATGATTCCGCCGCGCTCCAGGTCTTCAAATGGCGGCACTTCGACGCCAAGCGGCCCGAACACCCACGTCGCCTCGTTGTATTCGGCACGGGTCATACCCTTGGACGCATGAACCAGAAACCGCCCGCGCAGCTTCGTGTGCCAGGTTCGGTTCTCGACGTCCTTCCCACCGTGAATGATTAGCCAGGCCCATGGCTGTTTGATTGATAGTGCTTTCACAGCCGATACCTCTCATCTATCCAGCGCCCAGGTGCCAGAGCGGGTGTAGGTTCGGGTTGGGTTTCGTGCGGGGAGAGCTGGCGCTCGTTGCCGGCCTGGTAGTTGCTGCCGGTGACCCCGCTCTGTTGCGAGCAGTTCTTCCCACAGCTCTCTTCCCACTGGGTAGAGCCGGCGCAGTTTGTGAAGTACCGGGCCCGGCCGCCGTCGCTGAACCGGTAGACGGTGCAGCCATCGAGTTTGAAGAGCCGGTCGACCTTGAAGTCGGAGCCGGCGCGCGTGGTTGATTCGGCTTCCCCTTGGCAGCCGGCCAGGGTGGCCAGCAGCAGGAGGCAGAGGGCGAGGCGGGTCATGGCTGCACCGCCGGGAACTCAATCAGCGTCGTGCTTCCTTCCTCCGGGTATTCATCGGTCGCGATGTGCAGCCCGTGGACCTTGGTCCCATCGTCGTCCAGCACGTAGCCGACCCACAGCCGGCCATCGGTGTACTGCCCGAACTGGCCACCTTCTTCCTGGTCGGTGTCGCCACAGTGGAAATTGATAACGCCGATGACGTCCTTGCTGAGCAACATGCTTTGCGGCACCAAAGCGAAGCCGTCCGGCACTCGCGGCTGCTGCAGAATTTGGCGCAAGTTGCGCACTTCTTCGATCATGGTCAGAACTACGGCCGGGTCAGCCAGGACCAGGTAGCGCTCATCGGTTCCCAGCAGGTCGGCTTCTTCGATCATTCCCTTCCAGCCGTGGGAGCGGATCACATCCTCGGCAGCGGCCTTGGCGGCGGCATGCAGGGCGTCCAGATCGATGGGGGCGAGAGCAGTTTTTTCTACAGGCACGGTCGTTCCTTGGCCGCCATATCGCGGCAGTGAATAGAGGGGAGAGGGGTTACAGCTGGGTGGAGTACAAATGTGCCCCTGTCAGCCTTTCGCTACCGGGCGGTATTCGACTGGAGAGCGAGACCCTTCACGGCCTCGCTGTAGATGAACTTGATCTTTTCCCACGGGATTATGTGGCTCTGCCCGTACTCGCCTTCGCCGTCGCATATCTCGCAGCCTTCTGCCGGCTCTTCGAGTTCGCGGCACTCCGGGCATTCGCGTGTGACCTCCAGCTTGAACTCGCCAAGCAACAGGGCTTTGGCACCATTCTCGGCGGTGAGCCCCCTGGGCATGAGGCAATATCCGTCGGGGATCGATACAGCCGGCGAGCTCGATTCCGTCATCGGACCAAGACCCACGACCGGCAGGCCAACCTCTGCCGCATCCCTCTCTGCCTCTTCTTTGGTCCACCAGAAGGCAGTACCAACCATCCAGGCCATAGGCTCGGGGCGGGGCTGCGGGGCTGGCGGCTCGCTGCAGAACACTTGAGCATGGGCCGGCTGGCTGGCGCGCTGCGCAATAGCCATCAGCAGCGTCGACAAGGGCGAGCCTTGGCCGACTAAGGTGCCCGGCGGCAGCTTCACTTCGCACGGCAGCGCCTGGGGCACCTCTGCCTGCTCAACCGCGTCGGTTATTGCCTGCCAGGCGGCAGGGCCGAGGCGCATTTCTTCTTTGATGCGGTCGATGACCCACATCGGCAGGATGGCCAGTTTGCTGTTGGGGCGGGTTTCTGTGGTCATGGCTTAGCCTCGTGCGCCCGTCAGCTGCGGCTGTGTTTCACCGCCTGTGGCCAGGCCTGGGTTCAGCTCAACGCGCAGACCTGCGAGCAGTCCGGCGATCTGGGCATTCAGGTCAAGTTCGAGCTCGCGGGCCTTTCGGGCTTTACCAATCTCCCTATCTGCCAGGTACTGCTCGATCAATGCCTTGTCCTGCGTCTCGACTGCTACCAGATCACGGCCGTCGGAGTGCTGGGCAAGGACCGGATCCTCCTCGCCACGCGGTACTAGCTCGTGAATCTTCCCGTGCACCGCCGATACCCAGGCAAGTGCAAAATGGTTGCCGGCGGTTTCTGGCGAGTACGCGCTGCGCCGCTTGCCTGCCTGAACCTGCAGAACGTATTCGCGCCGAGCGAGGGTCAGCTTGGTCAGTAGTGCCTCGTATGCGTATAGCGCGATCTGCGGCGCCGGTGTCACGCCTACGAACATGGCGCGATCAACCATCCGGCGGTCTGAATCGCACCAGTGCCGGCGAGACAATGACCGAACTCCGAAGGCGCTGGCGACAATCGCGCTCAGATGGCGGTCCCAGGTCGGGCGGCGGTTGGCACGGGCTTTTTCCGATTCAACCTCACCAACGTCGCTGAGGCGAACGTCCATTTCTGTGAGGCGATACTCGCGCATGAGCGATTGCGCTTGGCGCATGGCCGTGGCCGCCTCGTTCTCGTTCGAGCTTTTGGACAGTGCCAGGCAGCGCTTGATCTTGCGGATGACCCGCTCGAGCTTGCTCTCGTCGTGCTGTTGTTCGGTCATGTTGTGGTCCTTGCGTGCAGGCGCCGCCCTCGCCGGGGAGGCGTTATCGTTGAATAGGGGAAGGCGCTGGCGGGCAGCGCGGGAGTGTCAGGCGGCGAGTCGTTTCTTCTCGGCGCGCTCTTTGGCCATGTGCTGGCGTAGCGCATCTTTGTAGCTGGCCTTGGCCTCCTTCAGGGTCGGAGCCCATTCACCGGCAACATCAAGCGTCTGGTAGGGTGACCAGTAAGCGAAACGGGTAGGTCGGCGATGCTCGCAGTAGGCGCTACCTCGCGGGTAGCGGACCATACGGTACTCGTAGTTACCCCAGCCGCCGCGCTGCTGGTACTGGGGTTGGTTGATACCGAGGAAATGGGCGAAGCCTTCATAGCATTCGCACTCATCGAGGTAGGCATCGAACCTGGTGTACTTTCGAGGGGGCGGCGGTGGTGGCAACTTGGAAAGCGCAAACTGCTTGCCTTCAGGTGTTGCCCGGTACACCACGTCATCAGCATCACAGAAGGCCGGCGCCTTGCCGCGCGTCATCAGGCCTGCCTCTACCAGCACATCCAGGTTGTTGGCGTCGTCATAGCCTGGGCTGGTGAGGAAGTGGTTTCTGTTGCCGGTGCGGCATCCTGGGTTCAGGCCCAGCGTGTGCCAGAGCAGATTGAGCTGCTTCTCGGTGGCTTCGATCATGGCTTTCTCCATGCCAGGGTGACGGCCCCGGTGTCGGGGCCGCCCTACGAGTTACTTGGCGTCAAAGGTGCCCAAGGATAGCTTCGCGGCGCTGCCGACCTTGGTGTCCAGAACCGCCTTGAACTCCTGCGCAATGGCCTCGCGCTGGGCTTCTTCGCCGATCCAGCGCAGTTTCAGCACCGGTTGCGCACCGCCGGTGATGACGGAAACACGCAGGCGAATCACTTGCTCGCCCAGGCCTTCAAACGGAATGACTTTGAAGTCCAGCCAGGCCGGCAGGGTTTCTTTGCTGCTCGCCTCGATCTGGTCCATGGTGCTGCGGCTGGCGCGGGTTTCACCTACGGCGTGGTCGCTCTCGGACGATGCCTTCACGGTGATGGTGCGAACAGCGGCGATCGCTTTGGCGATGCTCATGGTCTGGCCATTCTCATCGGTGGCCGACAGGTGCTGGTTCCAGTCTTCGATCCAGTCGCTCATGGCCTTCTGCACCAGGCTTTGGCCGCACACTGCCTGAACGGCTGCATACGCTGCGGATGCCTTCAGGCGCAGCACGGCGCGGTCATCGGCATGGCCTGGCTCTTCGGCGGTACCGATGTTGAACAGCACGATGCAGCTCATGCTGTCCTGATCGATGAAGCCGCGCGCTGCTGGCGCCGACCGTTCGACAACGTAGGCGCTGTAGTCAGCCAGCGAGTGGGTGGCGTAAGTGCCACGGAAGCGGTTTCGGCCAGCCTGGAAGCGTTCCAGGTCAACCACATTGAAGGTCTGCGGGAGGACGGCAACCTGGCCGAGGGCCGGCAGCGTGATGCGAGCTGCAGCGACGGCGTTTTCTTGGATCAGTTCGAGAGCTTCTTTGCTGAGGGACATGCGCTTTTCCTTGTAGGTGCAGTGAGTTACGAGCGTGGGTGTACAGGTGCTTCGTCACGGGTGAAGAGCTGGTCGTGTTTTTCGGGGAACAGAGAGATGTTGCCGCCAGTGCCGACGTACATCGGCGTGTCGAGGCTGGTGTTCTCGCTGCGCGTGCCGCGCTTGGTGGGCACCTTGTAGTCGAGCTTGTGTTTGATCTTCACCTGGTGGGAGTCGCCGATCTGGCTGAAGTCCAAGGTGATGGTGATCTTTCCGGCCTTGCCGTGATCGACAACGCCCGCAGCTACCTCGGAGAGGGCGTGGCCAATCTGGCTGGCGAAGGCGCCGCCGTTGAGCTCCTGCAGGAACTCGGTGGTGTCAGTGGGCTTGGACATTGCTGCGTCTCCTGATGAACGATGCCGCTGGGCGGCAGATTGATGTGTTGCTGGCGCCGGCCGTGGCGGGCGCGTGCGGTGGTGCGGTTCATGCTGCTTTCTGCTGATTCCAGGCCCCGACAGCGGCAAAGATCTTTGCGGCCTCTGCTTCGTCGAGCGTTGTGTCGGTGGGTATGGCGATCCAGCCGGCCGCGACCAAGTGGTTAGGGTTGGCCGTGGCCCGCAGGTCGGTGTAGGTAGTCTCGATTACGTCGGTCAGGTGGTCGGCCCGGTAGTTGCCCTGTGGCGCGACCTCAATCGACTTGTGGTACCGCTCGCCGAGCTCTGTTCGGCACAGCACGCTCAAGTAGATGGTCCATCGGTGCGGGATGTCGCACACGGCATCAACCACCTGGCGCACGCAGATTTGCTTGAGGTTTTTCCAGTTGATCAACACCTGCTGGCCGCTGGGGTCAATGTTCACGACGGCCGCGTGGTTGGCCGAGACCAAAGCCCGGCAGGTCCGCTCCAGCCGGGAGCGCATGTTGTGCGGCTTACGCTTGCTCATTGCCGCGTGCCTGTCTTGCTCGCCGCCCCGGCTTCCATTGCATCCACGAATCGCAGCGCGGCTCGATAGCTGAAGGCGAATCCCTGAACAGTGCCAGTGGCAATCTCCACCACATCCCAAGTGCCGCCTTTGCCGGATGCTTGGTAGCGCGGCGTTCCTTGGGCTATTCGGGCGAAAGCTTCGTTGCGCGCTTCCTGGCTTCGTTCAAGCAAGGCAGCGAGCACCATCCGCTTGTCCTCGAAAGCTTTATGCACGGCTGTTTGCATGAGTTGGTCCTCAGTGGGTCAGGCGTGGAGCTCGAAGGCCTCGGCCTTGCGAACGATTCGAACTTGGGCGGTGCGTCGCTCCGGAGCGCGGCGGTCGCGGCGCATGGGGTCGCTGTCGTTAATGGCTGCGTGCATGGTGATGAAGCAGGCCAGCATGAAGCAGAGCGGGGTGATGATCTTCTGACGTGCCGCCTCTGCCACCAGAGCGGTGCGGCGTGGGACCTTCAGCTTGAGCATCGCGTCGCCGAGGCGTTTTTCTACGCCGCTCTCGCTAATGCCGAAGCTTCTAGCGATCTCTTTAGAGGTCAGCCCGCGAGCAACCTCCAGAAGACATTGCAACTCGCGAGGCGCCAGGCCTCGGCCAAGGTGGCCTATCCATGCGCCGATAGTGATCGTGTCCATTGTTGATCTCGGTGTTGGCTGCATTGGTCGTGACGCTCGCTGCCGTCTACCTCCCGGACCAGGGGAGGGCGAGCGTCACGACCAATTCAGCCGACTTAAAGTTCATGGTGGTGGATGTTATGAGCTGTAAAGCGCACGGGGGACGCCTTAAGGGCTGCATTGGTGTGTGATCTGCATGACGTTTGCCGTCCATTGCTCTCGCGCTGGACGACGGTACTCAGATCACACACCGATGCAGCCTGGTGATGGGGAACCAGGTAGACCGGGCAGTTAACGTCAGGCTGACGCGGAGCTACTGCTGGGTGCGCAGTTCGTTGCGTGGCACCCATCCGCTGGTGGTCTTCACCATGCAGCCGACGAATGCGGCGTAGCGGGTGTCGCGCTCGGTCTGGTGGCCGTACCAGGCGCAGGTGCCGTAGTCGATGCCACGCATGACCAACCACACGCCGGCGACGATCATGATCGCGAACGAACCGATTCGGATCACAGGTAGTCCTTGAGGCTGAGGCCCATCAGCTTCGCCGACTTCTCAAGGACGGCCATTTCCTTGTCGTCGATGTCGCCCGAGGCCTCGGCAATGGTCAGCATGACGTTGATGACGATTGCCGCTTCTTCGGGCGAGTGGGCCAGGTCCTTCAGTTCCTTCTCGGCGTTCATCCGCAGGATGCGGTGGCCGCCGTCGTGGAAGTCTTTCTCGGCCCGGTCCATGGTGTTGGACAGCTCCGGACCGAAGCCTTTGAGCTGAGGTGTGTTGGCGATCAGCTTTTCGGTCTTCTTGATTTCGTCTTCGCCGATATCGCCATCGGCGGCTGCGACGTAGAAGGCGCCGTACACGATCGCCTGCATCAGGTCGCGGTTCTGAACCACCTGCATTGCAGCGCGGGCTTCACGACCTTTCTTGCCGAACAGTTTTCCAAGCATGGGGTGTTGCTCCGTGGGGTTGATTTCCCGTCTGGCCCTGTCGCCAAGGCCAGCCAGTGAAATCGGTGTTGCTCAGCAAACCTGCGGGCCGACATGTCGAGCGAGGAAGCTTGCTGTGTTGCGTAACGTCCACCAGAACTCAATCGCCGGCTTCACTCGGCGCCTGGTGGCTCATCTGCTGGTTTTTAAAGAGCGGTGGCATGCGGGAATGCCTCTGGATCTGGCCGGTGTTGATCCGGCGATGAAGTGAGTATGAGTTTGCTCATATTTGCTGTCAATGGGGATTCTCATAAAAATATGATCTGACCCATATTCATTTTTGTCTGGACGAAAAAAAGCCCGCGCTAGGCGGGCTCAGATTTTTGGGCTTAAGACTAAAGCCTGCTCAATACCTTACTGGGGGCAAGGATGTTGCCGACGTAGTGAATCTTCTCGACGTCAGCCCAGGCGATCACTCTTCGCTCGCCATAGGCAGAATTGACTGAAGCTAAGTTCACGCCTTCTTCGTTCTCGAACAGAAGCTCCTTGACCATGCTCTGCCCGTCAGTAGTGGTAACCATGACATATTCGCCGGGCACCAAGCGGTGATTCGGCTCACACACCGCTATCCAGCCGCTTCGTATAGCAGGAGCCATCGAGTCGCCTTTCAGCCTGAGCGCGTATGCGTCTTCGTCGCGAGACCAGGTCTCAACCCAGCCTTCAGCGTTATCTAGCCCTAGCCAGTAACCGTCATTTCCAAGCTGGGCTGTGCCCACGATCTCAATCCTTCGAGTGGGTGAGGTGATTGGCGGGCCAGGCAGTACGTTGCCGTCGTTGTTCAGCATGCCCCCGCTACCATCGGCCAGCCATAGGGCGCTTACGCCGCACGCGCTGGCGATCTGGGCAATGAAGCTCGTCCCTTGGGATTTGCCACGCTCAAGGTTGGATATGGATGTCTGGTCCATGCCGACCTTGAGCGCGAGCTGACCCTGAGTGAGGTTGGCATGGGCTCTAGCTGCTTTGATTCGGTCTTTAAGTTCCATTGCGGAAGTATCAGGGGCGCTCCCATATCCTTGCAAATGACTGTTCCCATGGAATATCTTATGAGAATTCCCATATGGAGAGGCGCTATGAGCCCCATCTACAAAGAACTCGTCGCCCACTTCGGGACGCAAGAGGTTACCGCCGAGAAACTCGGAGTTGACCAAAGCACTGTCTCCGGATGGGTGCGAGGAAAGCACGGGATGTCTCCAGTAGTCGCAAAGCGCGCCGAGAGGCTGACCGCCGGCAAATTCAAAAAAGAAGATCTGTGTCCGGCGTTCCCTTGGGGAGACGTCGCCTGATGGTCCGGATTATCCCAAGTCTGGCATTGCGCCAGTAGTGGTGCCGCCCAGCTGTTCAAGCATCCAGTAGCTGAACAGCAGACGAAAAAAAACCGCCTGGCAGGGCGGCTTTCTCTACAGCAATTTACGAGGTCGATTATGCACTCAGCAACGGATGCTAGCAACACCGCACCATTGTTCGCTTCACACCTGAAATCCTTTCACCAGTCCGCCGCACTCAATGCCGCGCGAATGATTCGCCACCAGTACGCAGCCACCTCGAAAGCCGCACTCCGTCGAGAGTGTGTCGAGCACCTGCGGGCATCGCTGTGCGGAGGTGACGCGTGAGCACCGTCACCCCAATCCAACCGAAAAGCGGATTCACCCGAATGGACAACGACCTGTACGAGGCCTTGATCGGGGCTGAGCTGTCAGGCCGCGAGCTTCGTGTCGCCCTGGCAATCCACCGTCAAACCGCTGGTTACAACCTGGAGAGCGCCTGCATTGCGGCGTCGTACATCGCCCAGATGTCCGGAATCCGCCGTGAGGACGTGTCCCGAGCAATCTCCGAGCTGCTTCGTCAGGGTGTTATTCACCGTGAAGGCGGTAGCCGCAGCCCGATCGGTTTTGCCCCGGTCGGCGAGTGGAAGATCGATAAGAAAAACACCCATCCGAACAAGCCAAAAGAAGTGCCACAGTGTGGCGTTTCTAACACGTCCAATGTGGCGTTCCTGCCACACAATAAAGACAGAAATACAAATACCAATGCTAACGCATTGGTTGTCGACGCATCCGCATCGACCGGTGCCGAGGAAGGTGATCACGGCAACGACAAGGTCACCCCTCCAGCAGGCCAGCCCAAGGCTGCCAAAGTCGACAAGATCCCATATGCCCGGATTGTCGAGATCTACAACCAAACCTGCGGCCACGCGCTGCCCCAGTGCCTGAAGCTCAACGACAAGCGCCGCACTCGCATCCGGGCTTGCTGGAACCTGCAAATCAATGGCGTCCACCCGTTCCGCAAGAGTGAATTCTGGGCCGCGTATTTCTCCGACTGCCTTGCGGTCAAGCACTACACCGGCAGCAATGACCGTGGCTGGACTGCCGACATCGAGTTCCTGACCCGCGAAGCCACCGTGCTCAAGGTGCTGGAGGCGCAGCAATGATCGCTACTCGCCCACTGGTTGCCGAGGAAGCCGAATTCGGCGTCATTGGCTCGCTGATGCACCAGCCGTCCCTGATCGAAACCATCGGCGCCAAGGTTTCGCCCATGCACTTCCACCAGCAGGATGCCGCCGAGCTGTTCAGCATGATCCTTGCTGCACGGTCAGCAGGCCGCCCGGCAGACCCTGTGTCCCTCGCTGATATCCGGCCAACGCTGAGCAGCGGGGAGATGACGCTGGTGCGAGCCGCCGAGATCATGCGCAACACCGTCAGCGTGGCCAACGCCAACGAGTACGCGCGGATTGTCGTCGAGCGCTCGAAGGCCCGCATCGTCAACGATCTCGGCAAAACCATCATCGACCTGGCGTCACAGGCTCGACCCATGGCCCAGATCATCGCTGAGGTGCAAGAGGCCGCACTTTCGCTGAACAGTGAAGACGATGAGCCAGATGTGATCACGCTCGCCGAGGCGCTCGGGCCCGTGATTGACGAGATGGACGATCGATTCAATGGCAGGGGTATCAACGGTCTTTCTACCGGCCTCGCCGATCTGGACGGGCTGATTCAGGGGCTTCGCGGCTCGCACGTCATCATCGTTGCCGGTCGTCCAGGCACCGGCAAAACCACCCTTGGCCTGGGCATTGCCGAGTACCTGACCATTCGCGAGAGCAAGTCCGCGCTGGTGTTCTCTCTGGAGATGGCCGGCAAGGAGCTGGCCAAGCGCAGCCTGGCCTCGGCCTCGTCGGTTACCACCGGCAACATCGATACCGGCAAAGCCATGGGCGACGGCGAGCAGATCCAGAAAATCACTGCTGCCGTTGGGCGTATGCGTGATGCCGACCTGCGCATCTGCCAGAAGGGCGGTCTCCCGCTGAGCAGAATCCGCAACATCGCCCGCTTCCAGCACAAGGCCAAGCCGCTCGATCTGATCGTCATCGACTACATCGGCCTGATTGCGCCGGAGCCGGGCAGCCGCCAACAGAACAGGAACCTTGAGTTGGGTGCTATCAGCCGCGGCATCAAGGCCATGGCCAAAGAGCTGGACGTGCCGGTGATCGTCTTGGCGCAGCTCAACCGTGGCATCGAGACGCGCACCGCCAAGAAACCCCAGATGTCCGACCTGCGCGACTCGGGCGAGATTGAGCAAGACGCCGACATCATCCTGATCGCCCACCGCGATGCCGATTCGGACTTGGGCCAGAGCGGCGTTACCGAGATCGACGTGGTCAAGCACCGGCACGCGCCTGTCGGCCATTGCCTGCTGCAGCACCAGGGCGAGTTCGCCCGGTTTGCCAACTATGCCGGAACCCGCGAGCAGCAGCAGGTCGCGGCCCATCCGGCGCGCAAATCATCCCGCTCGCTACTGAACGACTTCAAACCTGGAGAAAGATTCTGATGCGCCAGTCCAAACTGACCAAGGCCGCGCGCGGCCGGGAGTGCCAGGTGCGCATCCCGGGCGTGTGCAATGGCAATCCCGAAACTACCGTGCTCGCTCACTACCGCCTGGCCGGTACCTGCGGCGTTGGCAAGAAGCCGCACGACATGCAGGGCGCCTGGTGCTGCAGTGCCTGCCATGACGCCTGCGACGGCCGCAGCAAGGCCGTAGATCGCGACACCGCTCGCCAGTACCACGCCGAGGGCGTCATGCGCACCCAGGCTGCGCTGATCAACGAGGGGGTGCTGGTCGCATGAATGCTCCTGCCCTTCGCCCGTTCAAGGCCAAAGCTGCCCGTGCCAAGCCCGTCGACCGGGAAGGGCAGGAGCAGGCCGCGCTGATGCAGGAGCTGCAGATGCGCTACCCGCAGGCCTACAAGCTGATCTACCACGTCCCGAACGGTGGGCATCGGGTAAAGGCCGTGGCCGCCAAACTGAAAGGGCAGGGCGTGAAGGCCGGTGTTCCTGACCTGGTGCTGCCGATGGCGCGCGGCGGTTACTTCGGTCTGTACATCGAGTTCAAGGCCATGCCGCCGTTCGATGCGCCGGTCTCGCCCAGTCAGGACGCCTACCTGCAGGCGCTGGCCGACCAGGGCTATCTGGCTATCGTGTGCCGGGGCAACATCGACGCCGTCGAGGCCATCCGCGCCTACCTGCTCCTGCCTGCAACGGTGGCTGCATGACGGTCGTGGTCGCGCTTTCCGATGCCGAGCTGCGCCGCCGGGCGCATGATCTGGACGCTGTGCTGCTGCGCGACCCGCGCCACCCTGGCCTGTACCTGCGCTTCACCGAGGATCGCCCGCGCGGCACCTGGTACCTCGTGGTGCGCAAGCAGTGGAACAAGATCGGCACCTACCCGGACCAGTCGGCCAAGGTGGTACTGGCTTCGCTGCCGGAGGTTCGCCAACGCCTGCTGAGCGAGGGCAAGGCCGCTGTCTCTGGCTGGGAGACGGTCGGCGAGCTGCTGGAATGGTTTGCCGACCGAGTCGAGCGCACCCGCAACCTGTCGAAGAGCCGGCGGGCCACGGCCAAGTCGGCCATTGCCTGCCACCTGCTGCCGCGTATTGGTAGCCTTGCTCTGGCCGATATGAGCCACAGCACCCTGGACAACCAGCTGGTCTGGCCGATGCAGGAACAGCTGTCGCTCGAGTACGTGCGCCTGGTGTTCGGCCTGTTGATCGACGCCTTCCGCAAGGCTCACGCCCTGGGCTTGGTCGCCCGCAACCCGATGGCCGGGATCAAGTTCAGCGACTTCACCAAGGCCAAGATCAAGGCCCGACCAGCGCGCCTGCGCGGAGTACAGATCGAGGACCTGCTGAGCCAACTCGCCGAGGTGATCGCCGACGAGCCCGCCGATGCCATGCTGGCCCTGCTGATGCTGTGCCACGGCAACCGCCTGGGCGAGACCCGCCAGGCCCAGTGGCCGCACATCGCCTTGGCCATCCGTAACTGGCACCTGCCGGCAGAGAACACCAAGACCCGTGCCGAGCACTCGCTGCCGCTGACTGAGCAGGTGTGCGCGCTGCTGACCTGGTACCGCGAGACCCAGAGGGCCAAGGGCTACACCGGCCAGTACCTGTTCCCGGGCAAGAGCGGCAAGTGCCTGAGCGAGAAGCAGGCATCGGAGGTGTTCACCCGCCTGGGGCAGGGCGAGTGGACCAGCCACGACCTGCGCAAGCTGGCCAGGACCTGCTGGGCGGAGCAGGGCATCGACTTCCTGATCGGCGAGCTGCTGATCAACCACGCGATGGGCCATAACGTGCAGGCCTACATCCAGACCACCGCCGAGGAGCGCAAGCGTGCTGCCCTGGAGCAGTGGCATGCGTTTCTAGACAGCAAGGGTTTCGACCGTATTCACGGGTTGAAGGAGGGTAGAAACGCAATTTCGGGTAAATGCCCGGAGGCCAAGCAGCACGCGGCCTGCGGCGTGATTCAGGAATCAACCATAAGCGAGGATTCGAAATGACGGATACCGACAAAAGCCGCGCCGAGTTCGAAGCCGCATTCGTCGAGGAGCAGGTTCGCTTGCACGGCGAAGGGTTCCGTGGGTCGGCGGTTCACATGATTTATCAGGACACGGTCAACGTGCAGGCAGCCCGCTGGGCGTGGCAGGCCAGTCGCCAGGCCTTGCGCGTCACCAATCCGTTTCCAGTCTTGATGGGCTGCCCGGATTCAGCGTGGGCTCGTGAGGTTGCTGAGAAGTCGCTTCGGGCTCAAGGGCTGAAGGTGGTCGGCTGATGAAGAAGCACGGTCCAGCCTTCAAGAAGGCCGTGATCGAGTTGGCTCAGTGCCCTTTGTGCCGTGGGAGAGCGGTCACCAAGAGCCTGTTTTACGAACTGCCATGCGACCACTGCAACGCCTCGGGCTTTGTGGCGGCTGCAACTGGCGAGGCCCTGGCCCTGGATGAACTGGTGACCCAGCTCAGCCTGGCCCTGCATGCAGCGCACCGGCAGATCGAGCAATTGAAGAACCCTCAGGCATCCGGGCCTGAGGCTACATATCAGGGAAGCAACCGGCGCGGCGCCGGCGGCACCAACTACACCGGCGATTGAGGGGAAGGACATGAGCAACGTAGAAAAGTCGGCTGAATACCTGCTGGAGCACTGGGGCCGCTGGGTTGTGCTTGGCTCGGGCGTTTCGTGCTGCGCATCGCGGGAAAACACCATCCTCGATCCGATGATCACGGATGATGATGCGCTGTTCATTGACCGCCTGGTTGGCCGGCTCAGTAAGCGGTACCCCGAGTGCGGCCAGGTCATCATCAAGTACTACACCTCCCGCGACACCTCGCTCAGGGATGTTGGCAAGAAGCTTGGCTTTGGTGAGGAGAAGACCCGCCAGCTGTGGAAGGCAGGTGTGGCCTGGATTGATGGTGCGATCGATATTCGTCGTGAAGCCGCTTGACAGCCCCGGTCCTCGCCCGTATCTTTCGTGTTACTTTGCGGTAGGTGCGCGAGAGCAAACTCGCCATCGCCAGCAGCCTCCTTAGAGCCTCGGCATTCGCCGGGGCTTTTTCGTTTTCGGCTCCACCACACCCATCGCCCCGAGCTGGGAGTGCTGTTGGGGCCGAACCTACTCCGCTCCCCAAAAGGGAGGAATCGAGATGCCAAACATGCCCGAGAAGGATCCTGGCCTGTGGGCCGTTGTGGTCGCCTGGTTGTTCGCCCATCAGCCTCAGCTGTATGCCGCTGGACTTTCTGTCGCGATCGCCGTCCTCAGGGTGGTGTACGGCGGCGGAACGCGCCGGCAGATGTACCTCGAAGGTGCACTGTGCGGGCTTGTAACGCTGTCCTTGGTGCCGCTTCTCGAGTGGCTTGGCCTGCCTCAAAGCATGGCCACGTTCGCTGGTGGTGCTGTTGGATTCCTTGGCGTCGAGAAGGTGCGTGGCTACTACGATCGCACTGCAACTCGGCGGGTAGAAGGCGGTGGCCTGTAGTGGATGCGCCACGCGGCGCGAATGGATCAATAAGTGGACAAAGGTGGCGTATGAGCGGGCCAGATCACTCTTCGATGTTAACCCTCGCCGAGATCAAGGTGACGCCGGAGCAGATGGCGATGATCCAGGGGAATCAGCAGGCCTTTCTGTCGATCTTCAAGCAGATGCTGGCCGAGCAGGCCAAGACCAATGAGCTGCTGGCCGGCTTCCTCCAGGCGCTGGCCGAAGACCAGGGTGATGAGCCTGATCCCGACGCAGCGCCCCAAACCTACTTGAGCGGCGAGCCCGTTCTAGGCGGTCGGTGATGGCCAAGCTTCCCACCCTGAAGTCGAGGCTGAAGCCGGTTGAAGGCCGCAAGCTGTCGACTACCAACACCTCGGAGCGCCGGATGACAGGCAGCAGGCTTCAATCTCGGCGCCTCCGGTTGTGGAAGGCATCCCCGACCTGCGCTGCATGCGGACGCGTTGTTGTCTATCCGCATGGCTTTGAGCTTGACCACCGCGTCCCGCTGCATCAAGGCGGCGCCGACACTGACGAGAACTGTCAGATCCTGTGCTGCGGGCCTGACGGCTGCCACCTGAAGAAGACGGCCTCAGATGGGGCCGAGCTAGGCGTGCACCAATCTGGCGCGGAATAGAGGACTTGAGGTGCTAGAGCCGGGGGGAGGGTAAAACCTCACAGCCTTCCACGCTCGGAAACCTCGCCCCCTCCCATTCGCAGATTTTTTCCCCTTTCACGGAAAAGTTAACCATGGCTTTAACCGACAAGAAGCGACGGTTTGCTGACGCTTTGCTGTCGGGGGCGTCAAATCGAGAGGCGGCAATCGCCGCTGGATATTCAGAGAAAACCGCGTCGCAAGCAGGCTCCAAGCTCGCGAAGGACCCGGACGTCATCGCTGCAATCGGTCGCCACCTGCGTGACCGACAGGCTGAGTCGACAGAAGTTAAACCAGGTCGAAAAGTTAAAGCTCCGCCGCCTGACGATGGCGCTGTTGGCGAACTCGACCTAGGCGACTTCGACGACCCGATGGATTTCCTGAAGGCTGTCATGAACGAGCAGGCCGCCGAGCCCAAGCTGCGCGTCGATGCCGCAAAAGCCTTGCTCCCCTACAAGCACGGCAAGGTCGCCGACCAGGGCAAGAAAGATCAGAAGGCCGCTGCGGCCGATCAAGCCAGCAAGGGGCGCTTCGGAGCCCGTCCGCCACCGAAGCTGGTGGTCAACAACAAGGGGTGATGCATGGAGTGGACGACCGCCTGCCCAGACTGGGAGGCTCGGATCGTTGCCGGCCAATCGCTGATTCCCTTCAAGCCGCTGTTTCCCGATGAGGCCCAGGCCGCGCTTGAGGTGTTCAAGGCGCTCAAGGTCGTCGACCTGCCAGGCCAACCGACATTCGGCGAGTGCTGCGATGAGTGGGTGTTCGACTATGTTGCCGCCATCTTCGGCGCATACGATGCCGATCGCGGCAAGCAGTTGATTCGTGAGTTCTTCCTGCTGATTAGCAAGAAGAACACGAAATCCACGATAGCCGCCGGCATCATGCTGACGGCGCTAATCTTGAACTGGCGGCATGACGAGGAGCTGCTGATCATCGCGCCGACGATCGAGGTCGCGGCCAACAGCTACAAGCCTGCCGCCGGTATGGTGCGTGCTGATCCAGAACTCAGCGAGCTGCTGCATGTGCAAGACCACATCCGCACCATCACCCACCGGGTGAACAATGCGGCGCTGAAGGTGGTGGCTGCCGATACCGACACGGTCTCTGGCAAGAAGTCCGGCAAGATCCTGATCGACGAGCTGTGGGTGTTCGGCAAGCGCCCGAATGCCGATGCCATGTTGATGGAGGCTACAGGCGGCCAGATTTCCCGCGACGAAGGCTTTGTCATCCTGCTGTCGACGCAGAGCGACGAGCCGCCGGCCGGGGTTTTCGAGGAGAAACTGAATTACTACCGGGATGTGCGCGACGGGGTGGTCGAAGATCGTAAGTCTTTGGGCGTCCTGTACGAGTTTCCCGAGGCCATGGTGAAGAGCAAGGCCTACCTCCAGCCGGACAACTTCTACGTCACCAACCCCAATATGGGGCGGTCGGTGAGTCGGGAGTGGCTGGAAGACGAACTGGCGAAGAACCTCCGCAAGGACGAGGGGAGTCAGCGCAAGTTCTTGGCCAAGCACCTGAACATTCAGATCGGCATGAACCTGCGGGCGAACCGCTGGGCCGGTGCCGATCACTGGGAAGGCCAGGGCGACAAAAAGCTAACCCTGGACGAACTGCTGCGCAGGAGCGAGGTGGTAGTGGCCGGCATCGACGGTGGAGGCCTTGATGACCTGCTGGGACTAAGCCTTATCGGGCGCGAGAAGATCACCAGGAAGTGGCTGCACTGGGCGCACGCTTGGGCCCACAAGATCGTGCTGGAACGCCGGAAGGACATCGTCAGCGTGCTGAAAGACTTCGCTGCAGATGGAGACCTAACCATCGTCGACTTGCCAGGAGACGATGTGCGGGATGTTGCTGACATCATCTGTCAGGTGCGTGACGCAGGTCTGCTGCCTGAAAAACAGGCAATTGGCGTAGACGCCTCGGGCATCGGCGACATCATTGACGAGCTCACCACCGAGGAGCGAGGCATCACTATGGAGCGTATCGCTTCGGTGTCCCAGGGCTGGCGACTTAACGGCGCGATCAAGACCACCGAACGCAAGGTTGCTGGTGGCGAATTCATTCACGGCAACTCCCGGCTTATGGCCTGGTGCGTGGGCAACGCCAAAACCGTTCAAGTCGGCAACGCCCTTGCCATCAACAAGCAAATCAGCGGTACCGCAAAGATTGACCCGCTGATGGCGACATTCGATGCGGCAACCCTTATGGCACTCAATCCTGCGGCTTCTGTCGCAGGCGACTTTCTCGACTTCCTGTCAAAACCATTGAGCATGTAATGGCCGATACCGATTACAGCATTGACTTGCGGACCCGGAGCCCATTCTGGGCGCGCCTGGCGAGCTTCTTCGTGGGTGGCCGACTTGTAACCCCGGAGAAAGGCTCGCAGGGTGGCCCGGTATCAGCCAGTGGCACGGTGGGCGACTCGGTGATCACCGACGAGCGGGCGCTGCAAATCTCAACCGTTTTCGCCTGCGTCCGCTTGATTTCCAGCGTGACCGCTAGCTTGCCGCTGGATGTGTACGAAACCCAGGGCAATGACCGACACAAGGTCGGCTTGGAAAATCCGCTGGCAAGGCTGTTGCGCTACAGCCCAAACCGTTTCATGACGGCCGTGGAGTTCCGCACGGCCATGACGATGCAGTTGTGTTTCTATGGCAATGCTTACGCCTTGATTGAGCGTAATGGTGCTGGCGACGTGATCAGCCTCATACCGCTTATGTCGGTGAACATGGACCCGCGCCTGGAGAATGGCCGGATCGTCTACCGCTACCGCCGCGACACCGAGTATGCCGACTTCAAGCAGGCGGAAATCTTCCACCTGAAGGGTTTCGGCTTCAACGGCCTGGTAGGTCTGTCGCCGATCGCGTTCGCGGCCAAGACCGCAGGGGTAGCGGTGGCGATGGAGGATCAGCAGCGCGACTTCTATGGCAATGGCGCGAAATCACCGCAGATCCTCATGACGGGAGACAAGGTGCTCAGCAAGGAGCAGCGCGGCCAGCTGGAGGAGAACTTCAAGGAGATTGCCGGCGGGCCGGTGCGTAAGCGGCTGTGGATCCTGGAGGCGGGATTTTCCACCCAGTCCATCGGCGTCAGCCCGCAGGATGCCGAAACCATGGCATCCCGCAAGTTCCAGGTCAGCGAACTGGCCAGGTTCTTCGGCGTCCCTCCGCATTTGGTGGGTGACGTGGAGAAGTCGACGAGCTGGGGCTCTGGCATCGAGCAACAGAACTTGGGTTTCCTGCAGTACACCCTGTCGCCTTATCTCGACTGGTGGGAGCAGTCCATCTGGCGGTGGCTGGTGAAGCCAGCCGACCTTAGCCGATATCACGCCGAGCACAACCTGGACGGTTTGCTTCGCGGTGATTCGGCAGCCCGCGCGTCTTTCATGGGCACGCTGGCAGACAAGGGGCTTCGGACCATCAACGAACTGCGACGGCTGGACAACATGCCGCCCTTGCCCGGCGGCGATGTGGCCACCCGGCAATCGCAGAACGTGCCAATCACCCAACTCGGTAACCCAGACCCCGCACCCAGCGGGGTTTGATTTTTCTGGAGGCAGCAAATGCCCAGCGTTTGCAAAACCCTGGCCTTCGATCAGGCCGCAATCAAATTCGCCAACGGTGGCGCTCAGGGCGTCTTCGAGGGCTACGCCAGTGTGTTCGGTGTTGTGGACAGTGACGGCGACATTATCGAGCCGGGCGCATTCGCCCAGGCGCTCAAGACGCAGACCCGTGCTGTGGCCATGTTCTTCAACCATCGGCGCAACGAAATCCCGGTCGGCAAATGGCTCGACCTGGCAGAGGACAGCAAGGGGCTGTATGTCCGAGGTGAGCTCACGCCCGGCAACCCTCAGTCGGAGGCACTCAAGGCCGCGATGATCCATGGAACCGTGGGCGGCATGTCCGTCGGGTTCAGTGCGGCTAAACAGGACGTCACTTCGATCGCAACTGGCTACTCCTTCCGGAACGTGACGCGCTTGAGTGAGATCAGTGTGTGCACCTTTCCGGCCAACGAATCGGCCACCGTCTCCACGCTTAAGAGCATGGAGACCATTGAAACCATACGCGACGCGGAGAACTGGTTGAGAGATTCAGCCGGCCTTTCCAAGTCCGAAGCGCAGGCGTTCATTGCCTGCATCAAGTCCGCAGTTCGGAGCGAGTCCGAAGGCGGCGACGACATCGCCGCGCTCATCGAGCGCATCAACACCTTCCCGAAACTCTGAACCGAGGATCTATCCATGTCCGAACTGGCCCAAGTCCAGAAGGCGATCGAGACCGCACAGACTCGTATGACCGAGCTGTTCGATGCTCAGAAGAAAGAAATCGAGGCGACCGGCGCCGTCAGCAAGCAGTTGCAGTCCGATCTGACCACCGTGCAGGAAGAGCTCAAGACCGCAGGCACCCGCCTGTTTGATATCGAGCAGAAGCTGGCCGGCGGCAACCCGGACAATCCGGAAAACAAGAAGTCCTTCGCCGAGCGCACCGCCGAAGACCTGAAAAAGAGCTGGGACGGCAAGTCCAGCAAGGTTGACGTGAAGAGCTTCAACAAAGCCCTGGGTAGCGGAGCTGCGTCGGCTGGCGTGCTGGTCCAGCCACAACAACTGCCCGGCATCCTGATGCCGGGTCAGCGTCGCCTGACCATTCGCGACCTGCTCGCCCAAGGCCGCATCAGCTCCAACTCCATCGAGTACGTTCGCGAGAATGTTTTCACCAACAGTGCGGCACCGGTGGCTGAGGGCAACCTCAAGCCAGAATCGAACCTGACCTTCACCAAGCATACCGCCGGCGTGAAGACCATTGCCCACTGGATTCAGGCCTCTCGCCAGATCATGGACGATGCGCCCATGCTCGAGTCCTACGTCAACAATCGCCTGCTGTACGGCCTGGCCCTGGTTGAGGAAGGCCAGCTGCTGAACGGCGACGGTACCGGCGACAACCTGGAAGGCCTGAACCACGTCGCTGACGAGTACGACGAAGATCTCGACGCCACCGGCGACACCCGGGCTGACAAGATCGCTCACGCGATTTTCCAGGTGTCGGAGTCGGAGTTCGATGCGTCCGGCATCATCCTCAATCCGCGTGATTGGCATTCCATTGCCATGTTGAAGGATGCCGATGGCCGCTACATCTTCGGCGGGCCAGCCGCATTCGCTGCCCGCGTGATGTGGGGTCTTCCGGTCGTTCCGACCAAGGCTCAGGCGCAAAACACCTTCACCGTTGGTGGCTTTGACCTGGCCTCGCAGGTCTGGGATCGCATGGATGCCACTGTTGAGATCAGCCGCGAGGATCGCGACAACTTCGTGAAGAACATGCTGACTCTGCTGTGCGAGGAGCGCTTGGCCGTGGCTCACTACCGCACCAGCGCGATCATCACCGGCCAGTTCGGCACCCCAACCCCTTGATGACTGAGGCGGGGCGGGCAACCGCCCCGGCATGCAGATGAAGAAAATCCGAGCGTTGCGCCAGTTTTCTCACTATCACGCGGGCAACTTCTCGCAAGGCGAGTCGCGCAAAGTGTCCGACTCTGCCGCCGAGGCGCTGGTGGGAATGGGGCTTGCGGTATGCGTGGACGCCCCGCAGGCTGCTGACCAGCAGCAGGACCAGCAGCAGGACCAGCAGCAGGACCAGCAGCAGGACCAGCAGCAGGACCAGCAGCAGGACCAGCAGCAGGACCAGCAGCAGGACCAGCAGCAGAAAGAAGCTCCGGTCACCGAAGCCAAGGCAGGTAAGAAAAAATGACCATCACGGCACTGGAACTGCTGCCGATCGGCATGATTCGCCAGCACCTCCGTGTCGATCACGAAGACGAAGATGAGCTGATCGAGCTATATGCCGAGTCGGCGCTGGCCTGGTCGTTGTGGTACTGCGACAACCCGAAATTGACGCAACTCTCCGACTTCAAGGCCAGCTTCAAGACCGCCATGCTGCTGCTGATCGCCCATTCCTACGAGAACCGTGAGGCGGTGGCGGTAGGCGTCAGCGGGGACGAAATGCCGTTGGGCGTAACTTCCCAACTGTGGTCTTCCCGTGACCTCAGCTCGACCATCAAGGAGGCGCCCAATGAAAGCGGGTGATCTTCGGCACCGCATCGAACTGCAGCACAAGGTCACGCCACGCGACCCGTCGACCCTGGAGTTCGGTGCGCCCGAGTGGCAATTGTTCGCAAAGGTGTGGGGTAAGGTAACACCATTGTCCGCTCGCGACTTGATTGCCGCGCAGGCCGCTCAGTCCGAAGCAACTGCCCGCATGGTGATCCGGTACCGGCCTGGCGTGCTGCCGACCATGCGAATCCTCTACCGAGGAGAGTTGTATAGCATCGAAGGCCCACCGCTGGAGGACGCCAAGTCAGGCCTCGAGTACTTGACCATCATGGTTTCGAAGGGGGTAAAGGATGGCTGATGGCGTCGAGTTCAGCATTCTCGGCCTGGAAGACCTGCTTGGAAAACTGGGTGAGGTCAGCATTGACGTTCGTCGCAAAGGTGGCCGCGCAGCGCTCCGCAAGGCCGCGCAAGTGGTGGTGCAGAAAGCCAAAGAGGCCGCCGAGCGGGTCGACGACAGCGCCACCGGGCGGTCTATCTCGGACAACATCGCATTGCGTTGGAATGGCCGGCTGTTCAAGCGTACTGGCGATCTGGGTTTTCGGATCGGGGTGCAGCATGGCGCAGTGCTGGCTAAGAAAGGCGAAGGGGTCGATACCTCCACCAATGCGCCTACACCACATTGGCGCTTGATTGAGTTCGGTACCGAGAAGATGGCGGCTGCACCATTCATGCGTCCAGCGCTAGCGGACAACATCAGCCTGGTGACCAACACCTTCGTCACTGAGTACGAGAAGGCAATCGACCGTGCCATCCGGCGCGCAGCGAAAAAGGCAGCATCCTCATGACACCACCGATCGTCCAGGCCTGCTTGAACAGTCCGGCCGTGACCGCGCTGCTTGGCGTTGGCACCGCCATGCGTCTCTACTCGTTTGGAGAAGCGGAGCAGGGCGTGGCCAAGCCATATGCCGTATGGCAGATCGTCAACGGCACTCCAGAAAACTACCTGGCTGGCCGCCCTGATCTGGATGGCTTCACCCTGCAGGTTGACGTCTACGCCACCACCGGAGATTCCGCGCGCAAGGTCCGTGATGCCATCCGTGACGCGGTTGAGCTTGAGGCCTACGTCACCCGCTGGGGCGTTGAAGGCCGCGACCCGGAAACTAAAAACTACCGTGCCAGCTTCGACGTGGACTGGATGGTCCTGCGGTAGCGTGCTCGCATCGCAACCTAAGACCCGGAGAGACATCAATGACAAGAAGCATCGACGAAATAATTGCCGAAAACGCCAGATTAAAAAACTTGGAGCAAAGTGTTTTCCGCATGGCCGAATCCATCCGCAACCGAGAATGGGATGTGTCGGCAGAGACCGGTGCCGCCGGCGAGATTCATGCAGCGATTACGTCGTTGTATCTGGATTTAGAGAGCGAAGCTGAAGCACGAATGAGCTTAGAAGAGAAAATGGCCCAAGCAGGGCCACGCTTTTAAAGCGATTCCAAGTGGGCCATACCCATGGGGGTGATTCGTTCTGTGGCGGTCCACCTGATCATTAGATTTCCTGAAACCATGCGGGTCGCCTTACAGCTCAGAAGGCCCCGCCGCGCCAGAATTGCAATCCGCTCTTTCATCTCCGGCGAGCTCAGGTTGGAAGCACTGTCATCGCCCTCAATGAAATATCGGTGAATCTGCCTCAGTGCCTCGTCTAGCTGCTCTTGCGTAACAACTATGCGTCCTTTCATCTGATCTCCCAGGGTGTTATGCATGGCGCGCCATTATGCGCGGCAGGCAAAAAGCTACTACGTCCACAAGCTTCCGGGTACTGGGTTTCTATACAAGCTGGATGCCCGGACAGTTCCGCTCACATCATCAGCCCGCCTTGTGCGGGTATTTTTTTGCCCGCAATTGGAGAAACCCATGGCGATTCTCGCTCAAGGTACTCAGATTTATGCCCTGGTGCCCAAGGTCGGTACCCCGTCTCAGTTCGAAGTCATGGAGGTGGAGTGCGCAACCGCCTTCAACCCAGGTGGTAACCCGGCTGACCAAGTTGAGGTTACCTGTCTCAGCGACACCGTCCGCAAGTACCTGCGCGGCCTGCGCACCCCCGGCCAGGCTTCCCTGACCCTGAACGTCGATCCGCGCAACCCATCCCATGTACGCCTTCACCAGATCTCGGAAGACGACACCATCGAGAGCATCCGCTGGGTGGTTGGCTGGTCTGACGGCAAGGACATCAAGCCAACGGTCGGCGTTGCCGGCGCGCTGGCGGCGATCGAGCTGACCAATGGCGGTACCGGCTACACCTCGGCGCCGACCGTTGCGTTCTCGGGTGGCGGCGGCACCGGCGCTGCAGCCACCGCGATCATCGAAGACGGCAAGGTGGTTGGGTTCAACATCACCAACGCCGGCACTGGGTACACCAGCGCACCGAGCATTACGCTGACCGGAGGTGCCGGCTCTGGTGCTGCGGCTTCCGCAATCCTGGGCGATGCGGATGACTTCGTACTGCCTCCGACCCGCACCTGGTTCCTGTTCGACGGCTACGTCTCTGACTTCCCGTTCGACTTTGCCGCCAACGCGGCGGTCACCACGGCGGCCACCATCCAGCGCTCCGGCGGTTCCGCCTGGATTCGCAAGACCACTAACGTCTGAGGTAACGCATGAAACTGACACTCGACGCGCTCAAGGGCGTAGGTTCGTTCACTGGGCGGCCGGTAGAGAAGGAAATCAAGTGGCGCCAGAATGGTACGGACTACACCGCAACCGTCTACGTCCGCCCAATGGGCTACCAGACAGCGGTGAGCGATGTACTCTCGGTCAGTAGCAAGCAAGACAGTATTGCCGGCCGCATTGCAGCTTCTATCTGCGACGAGCATGGCTATCCAGTGTTCAGCAGCCCGATGGACATCACTCATGGCCCGCTCGATCCGGTTGAGCTTGAAAAGGACCCAGAGAGTCAGAAGCGCCTGGGATCCCTTGATGGAAATCTGTCCGTAGCTCTGTTGTTCGCTATCCAGGAGGTCAACGACCTGGGAAAGACGAAGAGCTCACCGAGCGAGACGAAGTCTGGCACGAACTCGTCCTCTCCGGCGTCGGGGGGGCGACGATCGCGCAAGCCAAGGAAAACCTCAGCCTGAGCGAATTTCGGTCTTGGGTGAAGTACCGGAAACGTCGCGGCACGCTTCATCTGGGCATGCGAGTGGAGCGATCGGTGGCCATGCTTGCGGCGCTGACGGCCAATCTGCACCGTGACCCGCAGAAGACGCCGACGCCCTACAGCTGGAAGGATTTCGCCCTGCATGAGGATGAAGAGGGGCCCATCTCCCTTCAAGAGGCCATGGCTTCTTGGGCGTAGGCATTCAACCCTGCCGGTAATGATGGTAAATTGCCGTCCTTCAATGAAAGGGATTGCAGGGAGCCCAAGCCATGGCAGTAAACCCAGAACCATTTAATGCCGTGCCGATGCTGATAGGGATGACGGCTTTGTACTTTCTACCATTCCTGATTTCAGTGGTACGAGGGCATCACAACAAAGCTTCGATATTCTTTCTGAATCTGTTTCTTGGCTGGACTTTTATAGGTTGGATTGCGGCGCTTATATGGTCAGTGTCTGCGATAAAAAGTCATGCTCCAGTCAAGCACAAGGAGATATTGGTGACGCGGCCAGACAGGGACGATCCGTACTTGAAGCTTGAGAAATTGGCCGAGCTGAGAGATCGCGGACATCTCACCGCCGAAGAGTTTGAAGCGGAGAAGTCCAAGGTTCTTAGTCGATAGTTACAATCATGGTAATGAGCCCGCCAAGTGCGGGCTTTTTTATGCTCGGAGAAAAAGATGGCCTCAAGATCGCTGGGCACTTTGACTCTGGACGTTATTGCGCAGGTTGGCGGATTTGTAGCCGGCATGGACAAGGCGGAGCGTAGTTCCGCCAAATGGCGGAAAGAGGTTGAAAAGAGTGCCAAGGCAGTAGGGACTGCCGTTGGAGCTGGGGTTGCCACCGCCGTCACAGCCTTCACGACGATGATGGTGTCAGCGGTAAACTCAGCGTCTGAGATATCCAATCTTGCTGCAGTAGCGAACGTTAGCGTCACTGATTTCCAAAAGATGGCCGTAGGGGCCAAGACCGTAGGGGTCGAGCAAGACAAGCTTTCCGACATTCTCAAGGACGTGAATGACAAGGTCGGTGACTTCCTGAACACCGGCGGCGGCGGGATGGCGGACTTCTTTGAACAGATTGCGCCGAAGGTCGGAGTCACGGCTGACCAGTTCCGTAATCTGAGTGGCAGCCAGGCCCTCGGGCTTTATGTATCCAGCCTTGAGAAGGCTGGCGTCAGCCAGTCAGAAATGACCTTCTATCTTGAGGCTATAGCCAGTGATGCTACGGCGTTGCTGCCACTGTTGCGGAACAACGCCGAAGGTTTCAAAAAATACGGCGATGCCGCCGAAGCTGCTGGCTCCATAATGGACGAAACGACCATTCTGGCGGCCAAGCAGTTCAGCAATGAGCTAACAGTGCTTGGCACTTATTTAGGAGCAGTGAAAACTACGCTGGCGGCTGAGTTCATGCCTGTATTGGCACAGCTTTCCAAGGACTTGGCAAGCAGCACTCAAGAAGCCGGAGGGTTGAAATCACAGATCAGTGCCCTTGCTGACTCAATGATTGAGACTGTAGCTGTTACAGCTAGCATCGGTGACGGCATTGCTCGTGCGTTCAATATCACTGCACAGACCTTGGTCGGTAGTTTTGATACGGCCATGTATTATCTGAATTCTATTGGCGCTGCCGGTAACGAAATTCTCGGGAAGATTACTTTCGGTGAGACCTCGCGAAATTTCAAAACAGCCGCCGAGAACATGCGCCAAGACGCACTGGTCAATTTTGGAAACGCACGGGTAGCAATTGAAGAAATAAATAAAGAGCTTGCCAAGCCGCTTGCGGGCGACAAAATTCGACAGTATGTAATTGACGCAAAAAAAGCCGCTGCGGCGCTTGGGGGCACCACCCCTACGGGCACATTCACTCCAACCACACCAGCCCAGCAAGAGGCCGCGAAAGCTGCGGAAGCCGCAGCGAAGAAACTGCAGGGCCAGTTCGATACCGCCGAAGAGGGCTACAAGCGGCAGATCGCGCTGATCAACACCGAGACCGACAAACGCAAGGAGGCCACCGAGGTCGCTAAGCTCCAGTTTGAATTGGAGTCTGGAAACCTCACCGGCCTGAGCGCCAAGCAGCAAGAGCGCCTGAAAGGTCTGGCCGCCGAGCTTGATCAACTGAAAAAGCTGAAGCAGGCAAAGGAGGATGACAAGGCGGTCGCGGCATTCGATGCGAGCGTGAAGCGGCAGTTGGACATTGACCAGCGCGCACTGGATGCGCCCCTGCTGAATGCCTACAGCAGCGATGAGATGAAGCAGCGCGCCTTGGACCTGCTGGCCATCGAGCAGGACTACCAAGATCAGCTTGAGGACCTCCGGCAGCGGCATGAGGCTGGCGACGTGTCCGACTCGGCATACGAGCGCGAGACGGCGATTCTCAACGACGCACTCGAGAAGCGCCGGGCTATGCAGGAGAAGTACTACGAGGACATCGACAAGCTGCAGCAGAACGCCGGCGCTGGCTTCATCAGCGGCTTCGCGAGCCAGGCCGACGCGGCGATGGACCTCTACAGCAATATGCAGAGCGTCGGCGCGGATGCATTCAGCTCGCTGACGGATATGGTTACCGAGTGGGCCGAAACCGGGAAGATGAACGTCAAGGGCTTCGCGGCAACCTTCATGCAGTCGATCGGCCATGCACTGATGTCCTACGCAGCCGCCCAGGTCGCCATGGCGGCATTGAGCGCGTTCACAGCAATGATCGGCGTTCCGTTTGTTGGGCCAGTGATTGCACCCGGGGCAGCGATCGCCGCAGCGGGTGCTGCTGGCGTACTCATGACGGCAGTGGGCGCGGCGCTGGACGGCCAGGCTCACGACGGCATCGACTACGTTCCGGCCGACGGTACCTGGAACCTCAAGAAGGGCGAGCGGGTAACCACCGAGAAGACCAGCGCCAAGCTGGATCGGACGCTGAGCAGCATTCAGTCCGATCAGGATAGCCGTGGGCAGAAAGGTGCAGGGCAGGCCCCATCGGTCAATGTTTACGAGGCACCACCCGGAACTCAGGCGACCGCCAGCTGGAAAAATGAGCAATGGGTGATCGATGTCATTTGCGGCAGTGCCGCCCAGGACGGGCAGGTCCATGACGTGTTGTCACAAAAATACGCGCTTAGCACGGTGGGACGATGAACGACGCAACCATTCAGTACCCCCGGCAGTTGCCTAAACCGCTCCAGGACGGGTACCAGCTAGAAACAGTCAGCCCGAAGATGTCGACGACCATGGCGTCGGGCAGGGTTCTTGAGCGCCGCAGGGCGGTCAGTGTGCCTACCCGGCCCAGGGTGCGGTGGCTCATGAATGGAAATCAGGCCGCGTTCTTTGAGGCCTGGTTTTCTCGGGTGCTCAATGAGGGAACGAAATGGTTCGACATGGAGTTGCTCACCACTCAGGGCCTGATGGTACGGACCTGCAGGATTCTTGGCATGTACGAGGGGCCCAAGCTTGTCAGTGGTCGATTCTGGGAGTTCTCCGCGACCCTCGAGTTGCAAGAGCGGCCGCTGATCCCGCCAGGCTGGGAGCAGTTCCCCGACTACTGGTTCAACATGGATATCTTCGACCTGGCCATGGCCGGCAAGGGCCACTGGCCGGAGGCATGATATGGATCCTTTGGAGGTAGCGTTTGCATCGCCTTCTGGTGCAGAGGTTCTGATTCCGGCGCTCGAGCTGACCAGCAATGCGTGGGCTGAGCCAGTCCTGCTTACCCATATGTTCACGGACATCACCGCTGTCGATGAGGTTGGCCGGGTTCTCACCTATGAGGCCGGCGGTATCGACGTGTCGATGCCGAAGAAGGACAACACCGGCAGCCAGGCGATAACGTTCGCCATTGACGGTGTCACGGGTAAGGCTCAGGGGCTGGTCAAGCAGGCTATCGATCAGGAGGAGGTGGTCCGTCTGACCATGCGGCTGTACCTGAGCACCGACCTCTCCAAACCGGCCCGCCGGCCGTACTACATGAAGGTGGGGGGCGGAAAGCTGGAGGTGGATCACGTTGAGGTCCAGGCCAAGTACTTCGACCTGATCACCATCAAGTTTCCCCGGGACGACTTCAACTCCCAGACCGCGCCCTGCATCAAATACGAAGGCTGACCCATGTTCAATCGATATCTCGCTGCGATCTACCAAGATCGCGGGCGCGAACTGCCGCGCGTGGACTGCTGGGGCCTGACCCGGCTGGCTCGGCATGAGCTCTATGGCCTGCCACTGCTGGCCAGCTTCGGCGGCGTCGTCAAGACAAGCGCGGTTTCGTTCCAGCGCGCTTATCGGCGGCAGGTTGAGGCGGCGCTGGAGGAGTGTCAGCCGTTCGCAGGCGCTATAGCAGCAGCAATGGATGGAGATTCCTGCGTGCATGTCGCCCTGGTAATTGCCAAGGATGGGCGCCTCCAGGTTCTGGAGATCAACCCGGATTCCGCAGCCCGGATCGTCCGGCTGCAGGACTTCATGGAAAACTTCAGCAGAGTGATTTTCTACCGTGATCGAATTCTTCGCGAACAAGCTTGATCCGCAGCCGTTGCAGCGTTATCCGGTCAAGCGGGAAACCACGCTCGACGCCTGGTTGCGCGGGAATGTGGCCAATTACCGCCGCAACCGCCGTCGGATTCGCCGAGGTGAGCTGCAGCCGGTCAGCGTCACGGTGAATGGTGATCTGGTGCATGTCAGTGCCTGGCGCGTAACGGACATCGGGCCTGACGACGATGTACGGATCTGGCGCGAACCCAAGGGCGTCGACCCGATCACCATCACCATTGCCACGATCAAGGCGGCCCAGGCCGTCTTCAAGCTGTTCATGCCCCGCATCAAGATGCCCAACACGCAGGGTGCACGGCAGGGCGACCCACTGGAGAGCTCGCGCACCAAGGCGAACCAGGTGCGCTATGGCGACATCATTCGCGAGGCCTTTGGGCGAAACAAGATCTACCCCGATTACATCGTCCCCCAGCGCCGCAGCTTCCCTACGGAGCGTACCGAGTGGGTGCAGATGCTGCTGGCAATAGGTGTCGGCGAGTTCGATATCCAAGCCAGCGATATCATGATCGGGGATACCCCCATCATTTCGCTGGGCAGCAACGCCCGCTATAAGATCTACGGCCCGGGGGAGAGCGTAGCGCTCGATCCTGCCGCCCAGTGGTGGTATGCGGTCTCCGAGGTTGGCGCTACGTCCACAGGCACGGCCGGCATCGACCTTCGGACTACAGTACCGGCCACGCCGGCAGCTGCAGCTCAGGCCTATCAGTTCGACGGTGACCTGGTGGCGGTTCCAGAGGGCGCCGGCGCCCTGCCGGACGACTGGGCCGCCGGCATGCTTCTTCGTGTCGAGGTCATGTACCCGTATGAGGTCACTGCCGGTACGGGGGTTGGTGGGCGCGACACCATCACGGGGCCGCTGGGCCAGCTTGGGGCGTTCCCTGGCATGGTCATCGAGGTGGTGGGGGCCAACGAAGGGCGCTATATCGTCAACGACTTCACGCCGTCCACGCTCACAGAGCCGGCGGCGATGACGCTCAACACCACCGACGGAGCCCCTGTTTCCGGTTTGCAGTACGGCACGGGCTGGGCCTGCATTGGCTACAACGGCCTGCGCTACCGGATATCTGCGGCCAACACAGCGCAGATCGCGCTCGAGCGCCTTACCGACACCGGCGACGCCGATGAGGATTGGCCAGGTTTCGACTACATCGAAAGCAACTCGGCCTCACTGCGGCTGGACAGCTCAACCCTTGAGGGGGATTGGGCCGGATCATTCGCGGGATGCCCCGTAGGCGAACTGGCTTCCACCATCGAGGTGGACGTGATGTTTCCGCAGGGGCTCGCCAGCGTCGACAAAAAGGGTCGCGTCAATGAGATGTATGTGACCTTCGAGGTCCAGTACCGCGACATTGCGACAGCAGGGGCGTGGTCCTCCTACAGCGAGACCATCACCCGAAACACCCTGGACCAGATCGCTTTTACCCGCGCTATCGCTCTGCCGTACCCGATGCGGCCAGAAGTCAGGATGCGTCGGATCGGCGCAAAGTCGAGCGACACCAACGTCCAGGATACGATCCAGTGGTACGGCCTGCGATCCAGGCTTCCAAGTCCCGCTTCTTACCCAGGTATCACCACCATCTCGGTGGCGGTAGCAGGTGGTGGCCGGCTCGGCGCCCAGTCAGAGAATCGGGTTTCTGTGGTCGGCACCCGCATCCTGCCCACGCGCGAAGACGGGCATTGGACCGAGAAACGGCCGGTGCGCGACCTGGTGGCGCCATTCTGCTACGTGGCCAAGAAGGTCGGGTATGAGGATGCAGATCTCGACCTGATGGAAATCGACGCCCTGGCAACTGTATGGAAGGCTCGGGGGGATACCTTCGACTTCCAATACGACTCGGCCAGCACGGTGAAAGAAGTGCTGGGCGACATTCTCGCCGCCGGCTTCTCGGAGCTCACCACCGGGCGCGGCAGGCTTCGGCCTGTGCGCGACGGGCTCCGTGAAGGTGTGGATCACAACTACACCACCCCGGCAGCTGATGGCGAGGTCTGGGCCTACTCGGCGCAGAGCATGACTGGATCGCTCTCGCGGGCCTTCACCTCGCCGGCGCCGGATGACAATGACGGCGTCGACTGCGAGTACATCGACAGCCGCACATTCCAGAAGCAGGTGGTGAAGTGTCGGCTTCCTGGTGATCAGGGGCGTCGGGCAGAAAAGGTCAGCGCAATCGGGATCACCGACCGTGACAAAGCCTACCAGCACGGCATGCGCCGGCGTTCGGAGCAGCGCTATCGCCGCTGGACGTACAGCTTCGATACGGAGCTTTCGGCCAACAACAGCGATTACCTCAGCCTTGCCGGCGTGTCAGACGACACCCCAGGGAGCGGGCAGAGCACCTTGCTGAAGTCCTTCTCTGCGGACGCCGACGGCGTGGTGCTGGAGTGCTTCGACCCTATCGACTGGGAGTCGATGCCAATGGCACAGGTCGCACTGCGCAAGCAGGACGGCCGTATCGATGGTCCCTGGAGCGCTACCCGAATCGACGATTACCGGATGCGCGTGCCGCAGATCGGGTTTACGCCGGATGTGAGCTGGGAGCGCGAGCCCCCGCACTTGCTGTTTGGCCGGATCCATCCGGTGCTGGTGACCAGCGTAGACCCCAAAGGCTTGGAAAGCTGCTCTACCAAGGGCGTCAACTACGACGACCGGGTTTACCTATTCGATAGCGCTCTCGCGCCCGCTGACGCTTAACCATTCGATGAGCCCCGCCCAGTGCGGGGTTTCATTTTAGGAGTATCCATGCGCTACAACACCAAAAACCCGGTTGAGCCGAATGGATCGTCCGACTTCCGCGATGCTTTCGACAACACCGCGAACCTCGACCTTGCTGCGAACGGTGATGCGGAGATCTGGGTTGACCGGAAGGGGCGAAACAGAACCTCGGTGAAGGGGATGGAGAACCGCTTCGATGCTTCCCAAGGGCAGCGCGATGTGGAGTTCCAACAAGCCCAGGCCACCCGTGATGTCCAGTATCAGCAGAAGCTGGCCTCCATGGGCTGGTCGACCATTGGCGACTACGCCGCCGGCCTGACCATCACTACCAGCGACCAGGTATTCCGCCGTGATGGGGAGTACTGGAAGCCAAAGCCATCGACGGCGCTTCCCTACACGACGACTGGAGTGTGGGCCAGCGAGTCGAGCAAGTTCGCCCCGATCGGTGACGGTGTGTTGCGTCAGGAGATGGCGCAGCCTGATGGCGACACCCTGATGCACACCCGGGGAAATCGAACTCAGCGGCAGAAAAACGACGACCAGGTCAGCATTGCCGACTACGGCGGTACCGGTATCGGCGACGATACAGTGGCCTTCAACACAGCGGCCCTTGCAGCCAATGGCCGTGAAATCCTGATCCCGTTCCCGGCTGTCACCATCACCTCGGCGAGCAATGCCCAGGGCTGCATGGTGCGCGGGCAGAACACGGTGGTGGATGGCCATATCCGCAACTGCGCTGGACTGACGGGTATCTCGATCCGTGGGCACCGTCAGGATCAGGTCAACAACTTCATGCAGGAGCCTGGTACGCGACGAAAGATGCTGATTCGCCGGGCCACCGACGCCGCCTACTTCGTGGCTACCCAGAAAATCGGGTCGAAAAGCGGCTCAGTCGTGTTCCAGCTGCTCAAGGACTTGTCGACCCCGACCAACAGCTTGGGCGGAGCACAGCAATTCCTGCGCTGTGGCTATGTGCACAATTGCGTCGGCGTCTACGGCACCAGACTGCAGGGTGCCACCACCACCGTCGGCACCTGGGACACCTACAATGTGCCGCCTGGCAACCTTGGGCATACCGCAGCAGAGGCCTGGAGCCCTCTGGTGATTCGCCAGTCCACCAGTGCAAACGCCGCGCTTACCTACTCGGTGACTGTGCCACGAAGCGGAAAGATCACCTTGGCCATTCTCGGCAGCTCCGGGTCGCCATCGGCCGTCGAGTTGTCCGTGGATGGAGTGGTGCAGAAGACGGTCAACCCGCAGACCTGGATTGGCATTATCAACAGCATCACCCTCGAAGCGCTGCCCGGCGCTCGTAGCATCAGGATCCGCAATGCCAGCGGCACTGGC
>NZ_BCBI01000034.1:0-65523 GCF_001320565.1 Pseudomonas sp. NBRC 111132 | reverse complement strand
TCTGCGTCGCCTGAACTACCGCGCGCTTAGAAGCAAAAGCCGAAGCAAGAGCAAGAGCAAGAGCAAGAGCAAGAGCAAGAGC
Source organism: Pseudomonas sp. NBRC 111132 (assembly GCF_001320565.1). Lineage (NCBI taxonomy): Bacteria > Pseudomonadati > Pseudomonadota > Gammaproteobacteria > Pseudomonadales > Pseudomonadaceae > Pseudomonas > Pseudomonas sp. NBRC 111132. The sequence continues at coordinate 65,441 of NZ_BCBI01000034.1, read as the reverse complement.
AAGAGCAAGAGCAAGAGCAAGAGCAAGAGCAATCAGGCTCGTGCTCTATCAGGCCACCCGCGCCAACGGGAACAACCGCTTGAAGTTGGCGGTGGTCTGCTCGGCCAGTTGCTCATAACTGGCCCCGCGCAACGAAGCCACATACTCCGCCACTTCCCGCACATACTGCGGCAAGTTCGGCTTGCCGCGATACGGAATCGGAGCCAGATAAGGCGAATCGGTCTCCACCAGCAACCGATCAACCGGCACCTGCCGCGCCACCTCACGCAGGGCATCAGCATTGCGGAAGGTCACAATGCCAGACAGCGAAATGTAATACCCCAGGTCCAGTGCGGCCTTGGCCATGTCCCAGTCCTCGGTAAAGCAGTGCAGCACGCCAGCCTGCGGCAAGCTGGCCTCGCGCAACAGCGCCAAGGTATCGGCACGGGCCGCCCGCGTATGCACGATCACCGGTTTGCCGGTCTGCCGCGAGGCCTCCAGGTGCAAGCGGAACGAGGCCTGCTGCAGCTCGGCAGCCTCCGGCTCGTAGTGGTAATCCAGCCCGGTTTCGCCAATCGCCACTGCATGCGGGTGGGCCAGTTCGCGCAACAGCCATTCCAGCGCCGGGGTTTCGCCTGGAGCCAAGTCCAGCGGGTGCACACCCACCGAGCAGTCGACGTCAGCGTACTGCTCGCTAAGCGCCTTCACCGCGCCAGCATTCTCGGCACTCACGCCAATGCACAGGAAATGCCCGACCCCGCGCTCACGCGCCGCCTGCAGGGCAGCATCGAGCGAGCCCTGGTGGGCGCTGAGGTCAAGACGGTCGAGGTGGCAATGGGAATCTACAAGCATGGGATAACAGCACACATGAAAAATGGGATATCAGCGGGCGCCGGGCAGTTGCAGCCAGTGGGCCAGCAGCGATTCAAGCAGCAGGGCACGGTTGAGGTTGGCCTTGCCCAGCACCTTCTGGCGCTGCTCAAGGATCCACGCCTGCACCTCCAGCACCTTGGCCTGACGGCTCTTCTGCGCAAGGTATTGCACCACCTTGCGCATATCCGCCAAGCCTAACCCCTCCTCGTCCTGGGTCAACTGGTAGCGCAGGATCAGGTGCGCCCAATCGCAGAACCAGTCGAACAGCCGCAACAACGGTACAGCGTTCCAGGCGTCGGCCAACTGGCTGGGCGATTGCTGCTGCTTGAGCAGCTTCTTCACCCCGTCGGTAACCAGCGCGCGTTGCTCGCGCACACCCTGAGCCTGCAGGCTAACCGCCATCAATGGCGAACCGGCGGCCAGGGTCAGCAGCTCATCGCGCTCAGCCTCATCACTGTCGGGCAACGCGCCAGCCAGCCAAGCCTGGCTCTGGGCCAGGCTGGGCTGCGGGCAGGCAACCTGCTGGCAACGACTCTTGATCGTTGGCAACAGGCGACTTGGCTGATGCGTGACCAACAGCAGCACGGTATCGCCGGAAGGCTCTTCAAGGCTTTTCAGCAGCGCGTTGGAGGCGTTGACGTTCATCGCTTCCACCGGCTCGATCAACACCACCTTGCGCCCACCCAGTTGCGCCGTCTGCACCACGAAGGCCACCAGCTCACGGACCTGGTCGACCTTGATCGGTTTGTCGGCTTCCTCGGGTTCGAGGACAAAGTTGTCCGGGTGGCTGCCAGCCTTGAGCAACAGGCACGACTTGCACTCGCCACAGGCCTCCAAGCCCAGCGGTCGCTGGCACATGAGGCGGGCCATCAGGCGCTCGGCCAACGCTCGCTTGCCGATGCCTTGGGGCCCGTGCAGCAAGTACGCATGGGCGTGCTGGCTGCGCCCAGCCAGTTGCTGCCACAGCGCTTCCTGCCAAGGGTAGGCCTCAGCCACGGCAACGCTCCACAATGCCTGGCAGCAGAGCGTCGATGTCACGCTGCACGGCCTCCAGGGATTGTGCGGCATCAAGCAAGCTGTAGCGCTGCGGCGCACGCTGGGCGCGCTGCAGGTACGCCTGGCGCACGGCTTCGAAGAAGGCCTGGCCCTCCTGCTCGAAACGGTCCAGGCGGCCACGGGCTGCGGCGCGGGCCAGGCCCACTTCCACCGGCAGGTCGAAGACCAAGGTCAGGTCCGGGCGCAGGCCGCCCTGGACGAACTGCTCCAGGGTTGCGATACGCTCGACCGACAAACCACGGCCACCGCCCTGATAGGCATAGGTGGCATCGGTGAAACGATCACACAGCACCACGGCCCCACGGGCCAATGCCGGACGGATCACCTGCGCCAAGTGCTGGGCGCGCGCGGCGAACACCAGCAGCAGTTCAGTGTCGGCCGCCATGCTTTCATCACTGGGCGCCAGCAGCAGTTCGCGCACCCTTTCCGCCAACGGTGTACCACCAGGCTCACGGGTAAGCACCACGTCCAGGCCGTGCTCGCGCAGGCGCGCGGCCAGGTAGTCGCGATTGGTGCTCTTGCCCGCGCCTTCGGGGCCTTCCAAAGTAATAAACAAGCCGCTCACAGGCAGTCCTCAATGTTGTTCGTCAGGCGTTGGCCGTTCGGCCGCTTGCGCACCGCCGGCAGGGGCATCCTGCACGGGCGGTTCATCGGGCGCTGGCTGCGCGGCCGGCTCGTCCGCCGCTGGCGGCTCAGGCTGCTGCGCGTCGTCGGCGTCATCCACGCCTGGCTTGGTGTCTTGCTGCGGCGCGGGGCTGGAACGGTAGTCCGCCCGGCGCTTGAGCTGGAACTCGCGCACCGCCGAGTTATGATCATCGAGGTCATCGGAGAACACATGGCTGCCATCGCCACGAGCGACGAAGTACAGGCTGGTGCCATCGGACGGGTTCAGTGCCGCGTGAATAGCCTCGCGGCCAACCATGGCGATCGGGGTCGGCGGCAGGCCTGTCATGGTGTAGGTGTTGTAGGGCGTAGGCTCGCGCAGGTCGGCGCGGGTGATCTTGCCGTTGTAGCGTTCACCCATGCCGTAAATCACTGTCGGGTCGGTCTGCAGCATCATGCCCAGGCGCATGCGCCTCACGAACACGCCGGCAATCTGCCCGCGCTCCTGCGGAATTCCGGTTTCCTTTTCCACAAGGGAGGCCATGATCAACGCCTGGTACGGGTCGCGATACGGCAGGTCGGTCGTGCGTTCGGCCCACTCCTTGGCCAACACTTCATCCAGGCGCATGTAGGCCTGCTGCAGCAACTCGACGTCACTCATGCCCCGTACGAAGCGGTAGGTGTCCGGGAAGAAGCGGCCTTCGGGGAACACACCGGTATGGCCGAGCTTGTCCATGACCTCGGCGTCCGACAAGCCCTCCAGGGTATGTTTGATCTTTTCATGCTTGGCCACGGCCGAGCGCACCTGGCGGAAGGTCCAGCCTTCGACCAAGGTCAGGTTGTACTGCACCACGTCGCCCCGGCGCCAGGCATCGAACAGCTGCTCGACGGTCATGCCGGGGGTAAGGCGATACTCTCCGGTATGCAGCGGGGTACCCGCCATGTTGAAGCGCCAGTACAAGCGCAACCAGACGGCGTCGTCGAGCAACCCTTCCGTTTGCATGCGATAGAACATGCGGTTGGGGGTAGTACCATTGGGCACGTCGAGCAGGCGCTCCTGCGTCACGTGCAAGGGCTGCTCCAGGACCGAGTTGACCTTCCAGGCCGACCAGCTTAGCGCCAGGCCGGCGAGGATCAGACCCATTTCCAGCAACAGCAGGAATTTACGTCTCACGAATTCAGGTTTCCAGTAACGTACGGGCAACGGCCTGCAGTGTTCGGGTGAGCGGGCCCGGCGACCAGTTTAGCGCGGCTACGCCACGTACGGGCCAGACACCGTAGACGCTGTTGCAAACAAATACTTCATCAGCCTGCTCCAGCGCATCGTAGGGCAGGTCGCAGACCTGCACCGCAATACCCAGCAGTTGGGCCTGCTCCAGCAACGCGCCACGCATCACCCCAGCCACACCACAACGGCCAAGGTCGGCGGTGAGCAGCACGCCATCACGTACAAGGAACAGATTGCTGTACACCCCTTCGATCACCCTGCCCTGCCCGTCACGCATCAACCCTTCGGCATGTTCACTGTCCTGCCACTCGGCACGGGCCAGTACCTGCTCAAGGCGATTGAGGTGTTTGAGGCCGGCCAGCAAGGGTTGTTCCCCAAGGCGTGTCTGGCAAGGGAACAAACGCACGCCGTGTTCGGCATGCTCGACAGGATAGCTGGGTAATGGGCTGCCTTGCAGGATGCGCCGCGGCGCGGCACCCGCAACCGGCGCATAGCCACGCTGGCTGTCGCCACGCGTAAGAATGAGTTTGGCGACGCCTTCACCGAGCTGGCTGGCGTAACGCAGCAGTTCGTCGCGCACCAGCGCCAGGTCGGCGCCGATCGCCAGGCGCTGACACCCCAGCGCCAGGCGTGCGAGATGACCGTCCAGCAAGCTGGGCCGACCGCCACGCACGGCGATGGTTTCGAACAACCCATCGCCGTAGGCCAGGCCGCGATTCTGCAGGTTGACTGCAGTCGCCGGCTGGCCATCGATCCAGCTGTGCATCAACCGGCGAACCGGCGGAACACCAGCGAGCCGTTGGTGCCGCCAAAGCCGAACGAGTTGGACAACACCACGTCGATCGGCATGCTGCGCGCCTGGTGTGGCACGAAGTCGAGGTCGCAACCTTCGTCCGGCTCGTCCAGGTTGATGGTGGGCGGGGCCATCTGGCTGTTGATGGCCAGCACGCTGAAGATCGCTTCCACCGCACCCGCGGCACCCAGCAAGTGGCCGGTCATCGACTTGGTCGAGCTGACCGCCAGCTTGTAGGCATGCTCGCCGAATACGCGCTTGATCGCAGCCACTTCGGCCACATCGCCCGCTGGGGTCGAGGTGCCGTGGGCGTTGATGTAGCTGACTTCTTCCGGCTGGATGCCAGCATCGCGCAGCGCGTTGGCCATGCAGCGGGCAGCGCCTTCACCGGTGTCGGGTGGCGAAGTCATGTGGTAGGCGTCGCCGCTCATGCCAAAGCCAACCAGCTCGGCGTAGATGGTCGCACCACGGGCCTTGGCATGCTCCAGCTCTTCAAGTACCAGGGCACCGGCACCGTCGGACAGCACAAAGCCGTCACGGCCCTTGTCCCACGGGCGGCTGGCACGGCTTGGCTCGTCGTTGCGGGTGGACAGTGCACGCGAAGCACCGAAACCGCCCATGCCCAGGCCGCAGGCTGCCATTTCGGCACCACCGGCGATCATCACGTCAGCTTCACCGTAGGCGATATTGCGCGCGGCCATGCCGATGCAATGGGTGCCGGTGGTGCAAGCGGTGGCGATGGCGTAATTCGGCCCTTGCAGACCCAGGTGGATCGACAGGAACCCGGAGATCATGTTGATGATCGAACCTGGCACAAAAAACGGCGAAATGCGGCGCGGCCCCGAATCGTGCAGGGTGCGGCTGGTTTCTTCGATGTTGGTCAGACCACCGATACCCGAGCCCATGGCCACGCCAATACGCTCGCGGTTGGCGTCGGTGACCTCCAGGCCAGCATTACGCACCGCCTGGAAACCGGCCGCCAGGCCGTACTGGATGAACAGGTCAAGCTTGCGGGCCTCTTTGGCCGACAGGTACTGCTCAACCTCGAAGCCTTTCACCGAGCCGCCAAAACGGGTGGAGTAGGCAGACAGGTCCGTGTGTTCGATCGGACCGATGCCACTGCGGCCAGCCAGAATGCCCTGCCAGGTGCTCGGTACATCGGTACCCAGTGGCGACAGCATACCCATACCGGTGACCACGACGCGTCTACGCGACACAGTACTCTCCTTTTCTAATAACAGAGTCTCTTGCGATTACATTCAAGCGCTGGAATGGAATGGCAACAGGCTCTTGGTGCGCGGTGAGCGAAGCCGGCTCGCCAAGATGCAGCGCGTTCGCAAAGAAAAAACCGCACGCCGGCAAAGGCAGTGCGGTTTTTCTCGTCAAGAAGCGACGACTACAGCGTCTTAGGCCTTGTGGCTGTTGACGTAGTCGATAGCGGCTTGAACGGTAGTGATTTTCTCGGCTTCTTCGTCAGGGATTTCGGTCTCGAATTCCTCTTCCAGAGCCATCACCAGCTCAACGGTGTCAAGCGAATCGGCACCCAGGTCATCGACGAAGGACTTCTCGTTGGTCACTTCATCTTCCTTCACGCCCAGTTGCTCGGCGACGATTTTCTTGACGCGTTCTTCGATGGTGCTCATACCTAGTTTTCACTCCTAATGGACATATGTCAGGCAGCTGGCCGGTGGCTAATTTTATAGAAAGACGTTCGCTTTTCAAGCGAAACGCACCTTCAGGCTAGTCACCGCACCCGCTGCCTGGAATCTGGTTGCAGCTTTATAACGGATTTTAGGCTCGCAGTATGACTCTTTTTTTACGAAATCCGTCACATTGAGTTGCAGTGTTACATGTACATCCCGCCGTTGACCGGCACGGTAGCGCCAGTCACGTAGGCTGCACCGTCGGACGCCAGGAACGAAACCACCTTGGCGATTTCGTCGGCCTGGCCCAGGCGGCCCAGCGGAATCTGGGTCTGCAGGGCTTCGCGCTGCGCTTCTGGCAGTTCGCGGGTCATGTCGGTGTCGATGAAGCCCGGGGTCACCGAATTGACGGTGATGCCGCGCGAACCCACTTCACGCGCCAGGGCACGGCTGAAGCCTTCCAGGCCAGCCTTGGCGGCCGCGTAGTTGGCCTGGCCAGCGTTGCCCATGGCACCGACGACCGAGCCGATGCTGATGATACGGCCCCAGCGTGCCTTGGTCATGCCGCGCAGCACGCCCTTGGACAGACGGTATAGGCTGTTCAGGTTGGTGTCGATCACGTCGAACCACTCATCGTCCTTCATGCGCAGCATGAGGTTGTCGCGAGTGATGCCGGCGTTGTTGACCAGGATTGCCGGTGCGCCGAACTGCTCGGCGATGGCGCCCAGCACAGCTTCGACGGACTCGGCGCTGGTCACGTTCAGTTCCATGCCGGTACCGGCGATACCGTGCTCTTTCAGGGTGGCAGCGATGCGCTCGGCGCCGGACGCCGAAGTGGCGGTGCCGATCACGGTCGCGCCGTGGCGGCCCAGCTCGAGGGCGATGGCCTGGCCAATGCCACGGCTGGCGCCGGTGACCAGTGCAACTTTACCTTGCAGGCTCATGCAAGCTTCTCCAAATCAGGCCAGCGCCGCACGGGTGGCGGCGACGGCGTCAGGGGTATTGAGGTTGTAGGTGGTCACGCCGTCGGCGCAACGCTTGTTCAGGCCAGCCAGAACCTTGCCCGGGCCACACTCGACCAGGTTGACCGCACCATTGGCGGCCAAGGCCTGTACGCACTCGACCCAGCGTACCGGCTGATACAGCTGTGCCAGCAGGTCGTGCTTGAGGGCATCGAGGTCGGCGGCGACTGCGGCGGTGACGTTCTGCACGACCGGGATCTGCGGGGCCTTCCATTCGATGGCGTTGACCGATTCGGCAAAGCGCTCGGCAGCCGGCTTCATCAGGGCACAGTGCGACGGTACGCTGACCGCCAGCGGCAGGGCGCGCTTGGCACCCTTGGCCTTGCACAGCTCCATGGCGCGGTCTACCGCAGCCTTGTTGCCGGCGATGACCACCTGGCCTGGCGAGTTGAAGTTCACGGCGCTGACCACTTGGTCTTCAGCCGCTTCGGCGCACAGCTCAACGACCACAGCATCGTCCAGGCCGAGGATGGCGGCCATGGCACCATGGCCGGCCGGCACGGCTTCCTGCATCAGCTGGCCACGGCGCTCGACCAGGCGAACGGCGTCTGCCAGGGTGATGCTGCCAGCAGCTACGAGGGCGCTGTATTCGCCCAGGCTATGACCAGAAACGAAGGCTGGCTGTGCGCCGCCCTCTTCCAGCCACAGGCGCCACAACGCGATGGACGCGGTGAGGATGGCCGGCTGGGTCTTGTCGGTCTGGTTGAGTTGCTCCTCCGGGCCTTCCTGGACCAGCTTCCACAGGTCGTAACCGAGTGCCTTGGAGGCCTCCTTGAAGGTTTCGACGATCACTGGCTTCTCGGCGCCGAGTTCGGCGAGCATGCCCAGCGACTGGGAACCTTGACCGGGAAAGACGAATGCGAGAGATGCAGACATAGAACAAGCCCTTATGATCTTGTCGTCGGATAGGGTGCGCCAGGCCCTGGGCCAGGCGCGGAATCTGAAAACTTGGATGGATGCACAGACCAAGCGGTCACATTTAAGCACTTCATGGGCAAAACGCCTAAAGCAACAGGTCTTCGAGGCGCCCATGCAAGCGCTGCGGCAGGTTTTCCTGAATCTCGATCAACGCCCGCTGAATGGCACTCTGAAAGCCCTGCACGCCCGCCGAGCCATGGCTCTTGATGACAATGCCCTGCAACCCCAGGAAGCTCGCACCATTGTGCCGCGCCGGCGCCAGGTCAGCCTGCAGGCGTTTGAGCAGCGGCATCGCTACCGCCCCGGCGGCCCGCGATAACACGCCACCCTTGAACAACTGCTCGATGCGCGCGCCGATCATGGTTGCCAGCCCCTCGCTGGACTTGAGCAGGATATTGCCGACAAAACCGTCGCACACCACTACATCAGCCTCGCCACGGTACAGCCCGTCACCCTCGACAAAGCCTACGTAGTTGAGCCCACGGGCGTTCTGCAACAGGCTGGCCGCCAGCTTGACCTGCTGGTTGCCCTTGATGTCCTCGGTGCCGATATTCAGCAGCGCCACACGCGGCCGATGCACGCCCAGCGCCTGGGCGGCCACCGAGCCCATCACAGCGAACTGGTAGAGGTTCTCGGCGCTGCAATCGACGTTGGCCCCCAGGTCGAGCAATTGGCAGTAACCCGCCTGGGTCGGAATCGCCGCCACCATGGCTGGCCGATCGATACCCGGCAAGGTCTTGAGCACGAAGCGTGATAGCGCCATCAGCGCACCGGTATTGCCAGCACTGACGCAGGCCTGAGCCTTGCCGTCGCGAACCAGCTCAAGGGCGATGCGCATCGACGAGTCCGGCTTGCCGCGCAACGCCTGAGATGGCCGCTCGTCCATGCCGATCACCTCACTGGCGGCGACAATCTGCAGGCGCGCGCGATCCGCAGCCGCAAGGCCGCTGACAAGATCTTCTAGGAGGGAGGGTTGACCGACGAGGGTCAGGTGCAGCGAGGGGGTAGCCGAAAGGCAGGCAATGCTAGCCTGGACAATGCTGCGGGGACCGAAGTCCCCGCCCATTGCGTCGATCGCGATGATCTGAGCGGACAAGGATTACTCGTCAGCGCCCTTATCGACCACTTTGCGACCACGGTATACGCCTTCTGGCGAAACGTGGTGGCGCAGGTGAACTTCACCGGTGGTTTTCTCTACCGACAGCGCGTTTTCCGACAGGGCGTCGTGCGAACGGCGCATGTCACGGGCAGAGCGGGATTTTTTGTTCTGCTGAACAGCCATAATTGATTAACTCCTAAACGTTTGGGTCACGCTTTAACTGCGCCAAAACACTGAACGGGTTGGACCGCGATACCTCGTCCTTGCTCGAATCGGGCTCGTCTGCGCCCGCCGGCTGCTGGCATTCTTCCGGATGATGAGCAGGCACGATTGGCAAGGCGAGCAGAAGCTCCTCCTCGACCAGCGCCTGCAGATCCAAAGGATCTTCGCCCAGTTCCAGCACGTCATAGCCTTTCGGCAACGACTGGGTATTCGCACCCTCCTTCACCACGGCGTAAGTACATTCGCTGTGGATCGGTAGGGTGACCAGCTCAAGACAACGCTGGCAAACCATCTTGACCTCGACGTCCAGCTCGCTGTGGATAACCACCACGTGCTGTTCATCTCGTTCAAAATCGAACTTCGCCTGCACCGTACCGACATTGTCGGAAAGCGGGTCGCAGAGTCTTTCCAAATCAGCGAGTTGCAGCGAACCGTTAAGGGTTACGCCACGATCGGCTAATTTGCGCGGGTCAACGTGAGGTGGAATCGGGTCATTCAACATAGGCGCAGCATTCTAGGGATGCCCCCCGCCCCTGTCAAAGGAAATTAGGCGGCATCGTGCGTGATAGAATTGGTTCAACCGAACCCGGAGTCTACCATGCTTCCTTTGTTACTGGCTTCCAGCTCTGCCTATCGCCGCGAACTGCTTGCACGCCTGCGCCTGCCCTTCACCTGGGCAAGCCCCGACATAGACGAGCAGCGCCTGGCCGACGAGCCTGCCGTAGAGCTGGTACGCCGGCTTGCCAGACAAAAGGCCGAAGCCCTGGCAGACAGCAACCCAGGGCATTTGATCATCGGTTCGGACCAGGTGGCCGTGTTGGGCGAGCAGGTGCTGGGCAAACCCCACACCTTCGAGCGGGCTTGCGAGCAGCTGCTGGAGTGCAGCGGGCAGCAGGTGAGCTTTCTGACCGGACTGGCATTGCTCAACAGCGCGACCGGGCACTGCCAGGTGGACTGCGTGCCATTTACGGTGACGCTGCGCGAATTGAGCAGAGAACGGGTGGAGCGCTATGTGACGGCGGAACAGCCGCTGGATTGCGCCGGGAGCTTCAAGGCGGAGGGTTTAGGGGTAAGCTTGTTCCAGAGCACGCACGGGTGCGATGCGACCAGCTTGATCGGCCTACCATTGATTCGATTGGTGGATATGCTGACCAAGGAAGGCGTTGTCATCCCTTGAGACTTGGGGGCGCTTGCGCCCCCAGCGACCTCAGCGCGAATCAGCGCAACTGCGGCCCTTGAAAGCCCATCCACATCGCCAGGTGCTCAGCCACGCTGGCCCCCACGCGCTTGGAGAAGCGATCGAACGGCGATTCCTGCACGGTGAAGTCGACCAACTCCTTCTCACCAACGATCTCGCGCGCTACATAGCTGGCACTGCCCAGCCCATCCACCAGCCCTAGCGCCTTGGCCTGCTCACCCGACCACACCAGACCACTGAACAGCTCCGGGTGCTCCTTGTCCTTCAGCCGCCCGCCGCGCCCCTGCTTGACCATGGCAATGAACTGGTTGTGCGTGGTGTCCAGCACGCCCTGCCAGAATCGGGTCTCTTCGGGCTTTTCCGGCGAGAACGGATCAAGGAAGGCCTTGTGCTCGCCTGACGTGTAGGCGCGCCGCTCCACCCCCAGCTTCTCCATGGTGCCGACAAACCCATAACCGGCCGCCGTCACACCGATCGAGCCCACCAGGCTGGCCTTGTCGGCGTAGATCTCGTCCGCCGCACTGGCAATGTAGTAAGCCCCGGAAGCACCAAGGTCCGAGATCACCGCATACAACTTGATGGCCGGGTATTCGGCACGCAGACGACGGATTTCGTCATACACGTAGCCTGCCTGCACCGGGCTGCCACCCGGGCTATTGATACGCATCACCACAGCCTTGGTCTTGCTGTCCTTGAACGCATCGCGCAGGCTCTTGACGATGTTGTCGGCGCTGGCAGCCTCCTGATCGGCAATCACCCCACGCACCTCGACCAGCGCGGTATGGCTGGCGCTGCGCGAGGCGGCCTTGTCCATGTCCATCAGCGGGGTGAACAACACCAGGATGCCGAACAGGTAGACGAAGGTCAGCAGCTTGAAGAAGATCCCCCAGCGCCGCGAGCGGCGCTGCTCCTGCACGCTGGCCAGCAAGGTCTTTTCCAGCAGCTTCCAGCTTTTGCGCTCTTCGCGCTCCTCGGGCTCGGCCTCGGGGGCCTTCCATTCGTCTGCCATGCTTACCTACCTTGGAAGTGGAATTGCAGTACCACCCAGCCACTCGCGCAGCTGGGAAAAGTGATCGATGCAAACCTGCGGCCCAAACTCGGCCAGCGCCTGTAGCGACATGGCACCATAGCCCACCGCCACCGAATGCATGCCGGCATTGCTGGCCATCTGCAGATCGAATGCAGAATCTCCGACCATCAGCGCACGCCCCGGTTCGACGCCGCAATGCGCGAGGATCTCCTCAAGCATCAGCGGGTGCGGTTTACCACGGGTTTCGTCGGCAGCGCGGGTGATGTCGAAGAACTGCTCCCAACCATTGGCCTTGAGCACCCGATCCAACCCGCGACGAGCTTTGCCGGTGGCCACCGCCAGGCGGTAACCCTCGGCGCGGAAGGCATCCAGCGACTCGACCACGCCCTCGAACAACGGTGAGGGCTGCTGATCCAGCGCCATGTAGATATCGGCATAGTGCTGACGAAAGCGCTCCACCTGCGCAGGCGCCAGGTGCGGGTACAGCGTATGAATGGCCTCGCCCAGGGCCAGGCCGATGATGCCCTTGACTGCATCGTCGCCACTGGGCGCCTCGCCAGCACGCTCGGCGGCGGCGTTCATCGCCTCAACGATACGCCCGATGGAATCAGCCAGCGTGCCGTCCCAGTCGAAAATCAGTAGCTCATAGCCCTTTTTCATAGATCAGGATGCACTCAAACGCTCAATGGTTTTCGCCCACACCTCATCCACCGGCGCCTCGAGTTTAAGCTCGCCTCCGTCCGGCAGCGGCACGGTCAGCGCATAGGCATGCAAGAACAGGCGCTTGCCGCCCAGCTCGCGAATCTCGCGACTGAAGTCTTCGTCACCGTATTTGCTGTCGCCGGCAATCATGTGCCCGGCGTGCAGGGTGTGCACACGGATCTGATGGGTACGACCGGTGATCGGGCGCGCCTCGACAATGGTGGCGAATTCGCCAAAACGGCGCAGCACGCGGAACAGGGTCAGTGCCTCCTTGCCCTCGTCGTTCACCTCGACCATGCGCTCACCGGAACGCAGGTTGCTCTTGAGCAATGGCGCATTGACCTGTTTTTTCGAGGTCGGCCAATGGCCACGCACCAGCGCCATGTAGCGCTTGTCGACACCATCGCCGCGCAGGGCGGCATGCAGGTGGCGCAGCATGCTGCGCTTCTTGGCGATCATCAGCAGGCCGGAGGTGTCGCGATCCAGGCGGTGCACCAGTTCCAGCTCCTTGGCATCCGGGCGCAGTTGGCGCAGCGCCTCGATCACCCCAAAGCTCAGGCCGCTGCCGCCGTGCACGGCAATGCCGGCGGGCTTGTTCATCACGATCAGCGCCTTGTCTTCGTAGACAATCGCGGCCTCCAGGCGCTGCAACAGGCCCTGGGCCACCGGTGCCGGTTCGTCACGTTCCGGCAGGCGGACGGGCGGCACCCGCACGATGTCGCCGGCCTGGATTTTGTACTCCGGCTTGACGCGGCCCTTGTTGACCCTCACCTCACCCTTGCGCAGGATGCGGTAGACCAGCGTCTTGGGCACGCCCTTGAGGGCCGTGATGAGGAAATTGTCGATGCGTTGGCCGGCAAGCTCCGGCGCGACTTCGATCAGCTGAACGCCGGAAGTCGGAGGGGTATTGGTCGTCATGGCGGGATCATAACAATTTTTTATGGAATTGAAGCACTTAATCATTGCTGCTATAGTCGCGAACGCCGCCAAAAGCGGCAGGCCAGCGGCACCAGGCTCTTCGCCGGTCCCTGACCTTCGCAATTCTCCAGGACGCGAGGCCGTCCTACGGGGTTTTCGCCAGTTTACCGAATTGCCTGGAATCGCCACCAGCGCTGTGTAGAGAAGACCGAAAAAAAACGACAAGTGCGGTGTTTCACCTGCTTACCCGATTCTTTTCGCTGCACCTCTGCCCGCGAGTCGCTTCCACGCAACGCCCGGCGAATGCTTCGGAAATACCTGCCTTGGACATGAATGGCGCCAGCGCAGAACCAGCGCTGGCGAAAAATGCAACCCGTTGCGGATTCAGCGCGCGGCAGCACCCGAATTATCAGGGATACGTGCAGGGTGGAGATGCACAGCCCTCGGACCGTGTAGCACCGCGTCCGGCCACCAGCCCACTCACGGCTGGCGAGCGGATAAGGTCCTGAACAGATGCCTCCGGGCGTCCACGGCTGACGGTTGATTCCTCCTCCTGACTGAGTGCACAAGGCCCGCTTGGTTGATTCGGATACCTATTCGAAGCCACCGGGGCCTTGTTGGCACCGCAGCAAACAGGACGCGTCGTCGCGACAACGGCAGGCTGGGCAACCGGCTGGTGCCGAACGTCGCTCGACACGGGGGTGGCCCGGCCACCCTTTGCGCACCTTGGCACCGACCATGAGACGTCGTGTGTGCCGAACGCCGTTTCCGGCAGCCCGGAAACCGACGGTACAACATGAAAAGAATGCTGATTAACGCGACTCAACCCGAAGAGTTGCGTGTAGCCCTGGTGGACGGCCAACGTCTCTACGACCTGGACATCGAGTCCGGTGCGCGCGAGCAGAAAAAGGCCAACATCTATAAAGGCAAGATCACCCGCATCGAACCCAGCCTCGAAGCCGCCTTCGTCGACTTCGGCTCCGAACGTCACGGCTTCCTGCCGCTGAAAGAAATCTCCCGCGAATACTTCAAGAAGGCCCCTGAAGGCCGGGTCAACATCAAGGAAGTACTCAGCGAAGGCCAGGAAGTCATCGTCCAGGTCGAGAAGGAAGAGCGCGGCAACAAAGGCGCCGCCCTCACCACCTTCATCAGCCTGGCTGGCCGCTACCTGGTTCTGATGCCCAACAACCCGCGTGCCGGCGGCATCTCCCGCCGCATCGAAGGCGAAGAGCGCAACGAACTGCGTGAAGCCCTGAACGGCCTGACCGTGCCGGGCGACATGGGCCTGATCGTGCGCACTGCAGGCCTGGGCCGCAGCAGCGAAGAAATGCAGTGGGACCTCGACTACCTGCTGCAGCTGTGGACCGCCATCAAGGAAGCGTCCCTGGACCGCGCCGCGCCATTCCTGATCTACCAGGAAAGCAACGTCATCATCCGCGCCATCCGCGACTACCTGCGCCAGGACATCGGCGAAGTGCTGATCGACAGCATCGACGCCCAGGAAGAAGCCCTCACCTTCATCCGCCAGGTGATGCCGCAGTACGCCAGCAAGGTCAAGCTGTACGAAGACAGCGTGCCGCTGTTCAACCGTTTCCAGATCGAAAGCCAGATCGAGACCGCCTTCCAGCGCGTGGTCGACCTGCCTTCCGGCGGCTCGATCGTGATCGACCCGACCGAAGCCCTGGTGTCCATCGACATCAACTCGGCGCGCGCCACCAAAGGCAGCGACATCGAAGAAACCGCCTTGCAGACCAACCTGGAAGCGGCCGAGGAAATCGCCCGCCAGCTACGCCTGCGTGACATTGGTGGCCTGATCGTCATCGACTTCATCGACATGACCCCGGCGAAAAACCAACGCGCCGTGGAAGAACGCGTCCGCGAATGCCTGGAAGCCGACCGCGCCCGCGTGCAGGTTGGCCGCATCTCCCGCTTCGGCCTGCTGGAAATGTCCCGTCAGCGCCTGCGCCCGTCGCTGGGCGAAAGCAGCGGCATCGTCTGCCCACGCTGCTCCGGCACCGGCATCATCCGCGATGTCGAGTCGCTGTCGCTGGCCATCCTGCGCCTGATCGAAGAAGAAGCCCTGAAGGACCGCACCGCCGAAGTGCGTGCCCAGGTGCCGATCCCGGTGGCCGCGTTCCTGCTCAACGAGAAGCGCAACTCGATCACCAAGATCGAACTGCGCACCCGTGCGCGCATCATCATCTTGCCAAACGACCACCTGGAAACCCCGCACTTCGAAGTCCAGCGCCTGCGCGACGACAACCCGGAAGTGCTGAACAACCAGTCCAGCTACGAGATCGCCGCCGCCGAAACCGAAGAAGCGCCGCAGCCGACCGCCACCCGCACCCTGGTACGTCAGGAAGCTGCTGTGAAAACGGCCCCGGCACGCGCCAATGCGCCGGTACCGGCCGCCGCTGAAGAGCCGCAGGCTGCCGCACCGGTCGCCCCTGCCCCGAGCGCTCCGGAGCCAAGCCTGTTCAAGGGCCTGGTGAAGTCGCTGGTCAGCCTGTTCGCCGGCAAGGACGAGCCTGCCGCCGCACCGGTGGTTGCCGCCGAAAAACCGGCCGCTGAGCGCAGCCCACGCAACGAAGAACGCCGCAACGGCCGCCAGCAAAGCCGCAACCGCAACGGCCGCCGCGACGAAGAGCGCAAGCCGCGTGAAGAACGTGCCGAGCGCGCACCGCGCGAAGAGCGCCAGCCACGCGAGGAACGCGCACCGCGCGAAGAGCGTGCACCACGTGAAGAGCGCGCCCCACGCGAAGAACGTGCGCCGCGCGAAGAGCGTGCACCACGTCAGCCACGCGAAGACCGCCGCAGCAACCGTGGCGAAGAGCGCGTACGCGAGCTGCGTGAGCCGCTGGATGCTACCCCGCCAGCCGAACGCGAAGAGCGCCAGCCGCGCGAAGAACGTGTAACCCGCGAAGAACGAGCTCCACGCGAAGAGCGTGCACCGCGTGAAGAGCGTGCTCCACGTGAAGAGCGCGCACCTCGCGAAGAGCGTGCCTCTCGTGAAGAACGTGCTCCACGCGAAGAGCGCGCCCCTCGCGAAGAACGTGCTCCACGTGAAGAACGTGCCCCGCGCCCACCACGCGAAGAGCGTCAGCCACGTGCCGCAGAAGAAGCGGCCGAACAGGCTGCCGAGCTGGCCGAAGAGCAACTGCCAAACGATGAGCTGCTGCAGGACGAGCAGGAAGCCACCGATGGCGAGCGCCCGCGCCGCCGCTCGCGTGGTCAGCGCCGTCGCAGCAACCGTCGTGAGCGCCAGCGCAACGCCAATGGCGAGCTGATCGACGGCGAAGAAGAAGGCAGCGAAGAGCAACCACAACAGCACCAGGCCACCGAGCTGGGTGCCGAACTGGCCGCCGGCCTGGCAGTGACTGCCGCTGTTGCCACCAGCAACATCAGCACCGACGCCGAAGCCCAGGCCAACCAGCAGGCCGAGCGCGCCACCGCTGAAGTCGCCACCGCAGCAGAAACTGACAACAGCGAAGCCGCCCAACCCGTCGAGCAGGTTGAAAAGGTAGAGCAGGTCGAAGCTGTCGCCAAGGCTGAGGAAGTGGCCGTAGCACCTGCGGTCGAGCAACCGGTCAGCGAGCCAGTGGCCGTGGTCGAGGCAACCGCCGAGCCTGTGGTCGAAATCGCTCCGCAGGCCGCCGTCGAAGCGACACCTGTTGTCGAGCCGGCCGTGGTTGCCGAAACCGTGGCTGCTGAAGCGCCAGTGGAAGCCCCAGCCGTGGAAGCCGGTGAAATCGAACAGGCCCCGGCCGTTGTCGAAGCGGCTTCGGTTGCCGAGCAACCCGCACCGGTAATCGAAGCTCAGCCAGAAGCAGTGGCCGAGCCTGCACCCGTGGTCGTCGAACCTGCAGCGATCGAAGCCCCAGCCGCAGTAGAGCCGGCCACCGTCATGCTGGCGAACGGCCGCGCGCCGAACGACCCGCGTGAAGTGCGCCGTCGCAAGCGTGAAGCCGAGGCTGCCGCCAAAGCCGCACAGGAAGCTGCCGCCACCGAGGAGCCAGCCCTGGAAGCCGCCGATGAGCACAAGCCTCATCACGGTTGATAGCCAAGGCTGAATAAAAAGCCCCGCCAGTGCGAACTGGCGGGGCTTTTTCTTGGCCAAGTGAACGTGGTCGCTGGGTTGGGGCCGCTACGCTGCCCCCTTCGATCAGTAGAGGTTAGGCTCCATTTCCAGCTCAACCCCGAAACGCTCCAGGATATCCGCCTGGATCCGCAGCGCCAGCGCCTGCATCTGCGCCCCGCTCGCCTGGCCATAGTTGACCAACACCAGCGACTGCAGGCGATGCACGCCCGCATCACCATCGCGATGCCCTTTCCAGCCCGCCTGTTCGATCAACCAACCCGCCGCCAACTTCACCCGGCCATCAGCCTGCGGATACGCCACAACGGCCGGATACTGCGCACGAATATGCTCGACCAGACCAGCCGGCACCACCGGGTTCTTGAAGAAGCTCCCAGCATTGCCAAGTTCAGCCGGGTCCGGCAGCTTCTCGCGGCGAATGCTGCAAATTGCATCACTGATCGCCTGCGCAGTCGGCTCGGTTACGCCCTGTTCCGCCAGGCGCTGACGCACTGGGCCGTAATCCAGATGGGCCTGCAGGGTGCGTGTCAGGGCAAAGCGCACACGCAGGATCAACCAGCGCCCGGGGTTGCGCTTGAAAAGACTGTCGCGGTAGCCAAAGGCACACTCCGCCAAACCGAAGTCACGCAGCTCGCCGGTCTCGCGGTCCAGGGCTGTCAGGCCGGCGAATACGTCCTTGATCTCTACCCCATAAGCACCCACGTTCTGCATGGGTGCCGCGCCCACGGTGCCAGGGATGAGGCTGAGGTTCTCCAGCCCGCAATACCCCTGCGTCAATGCCCATTGTACGAATGCATGCCAAGGCTCACCGGCCTCGGCCTCGACCACGACGCGCTCGCCATCGTCACTGAGCACGCGCCGGCCACGGCTGGCCATGTGCAGCACCAACGCATCGATATCACGGGTCAGCAGCAGGTTGCTGCCGCCACCGATCACCAACACCGGGAGGCCTTGCTGCTGCGCCTGGCTCAGCGCCTGGCGTACCTGCAGGTCATCCTGCGCCTGGCTGAAATAGCGCGCCTTCACGTCGATACCGAAGGTGTTGTAAGGCTTGAGCGATACCTGCTCCTGCCACTGCACTGTCATAGCCGCCCCTTGATTTCCAGCACCAGCGCCTGGCAAGCCGCTTCGACCAGGTCGAGCACCTGCTCGAACCCGTCGGCGCCGCCGTAGTAAGGATCTGGCACTTCATCCAGCGCCCCCTGGTAGCGGCGCAGGAACAAGTCGAGCTCACCCACTGCAGTGGACGGGCGCAGGGCGCGCAAATCGCGCAGGTTACTCTCGTCCATGGCCAGAACCAGGTCGTATTCGGCAAAGTGCGAAGCCCTGACCTGCTGGGCGCGCTGTTGCGACAAGTCGTAACCGCGCGCCAGCGCCGCCTTGCAGGTACGGCTGTCTGGCGCCTTGCCGACATGCCAGTCGCCGGTACCGGCCGACGCCACCTGCACCTTGTCGGCCAGCCCGGCGACCTGCAATTGATGGCGCAGCACGCCTTCGGCAGTGGGCGAGCGGCAGATGTTGCCCAGGCACACGAACAGAACGCGCATCAGGCCTCCAGCAAGCGCCGTACGCGCTCCAGGTCTTCGGGGGTATCCACACCCACGGCAGGCGCCTCGATAGCGTCCTCGACGTGAATGCGCACGCCGTGCCACAGCGCACGCAGTTGCTCCAGCGCTTCAGTCTGCTCGAGCCAGCATGGGCCCCAGCCGACGAAGTCTTGCAGGAAGCCGACGCGGTAGGCGTACATGCCGATGTGACGGCGATACGGCACGCCCTCCGGCAGCACGTTGCGGTCCTTGGCAAAGGCATCGCGAGCCCAGGGCAGCGGTGCACGACTGAAAGTCAGGGCCAGGCCGTTCTTGTCGCTCACCACCTTGACCGCATTGGGATTGAACACGGCTTCCGGCTCATGGATGGGCTCTGCCAGGGTGGCAATGCCAGCCTCCGGGTGGGCTGCCAGGTTGGCGGCCACCTGATCGATGATCACCGGTGGGATCAGCGGCTCGTCGCCCTGCACGTTGACCACGATGGCATCAGCCGGCAGGCCGAGGTGCGCGACCACTTCAGCCAGGCGGTCGGTGCCGGATTCATGGTCGGCACGGGTCATCAGCACTTCGGCGCCAAAGGCCTGGCAAGCTTCGAGGATGCTGGCGTCGTCGGTGGCGATGACCACGCGGCTGGCACCGCTCCTGCGCGCCTGCTCCCACACATGCTGCACCATCGGCTTGCCGGCGATCGGCAACAACGGTTTGCCCGGCAAACGCGTGGAGCGCAGCCGGGCGGGGATCACCACGGTGAAGTTCAGGCTCATTTGTCCAGACGCTCGTCGTCGGTCAGGGTACGCGCCTCGCTTTCGAGCATGACCGGGATACCGTCGCGAATCGGGTAGGCCAGGCCCGCGCCCTTGCTGATCAGCTCGGTCTTGTCGGCGCTGAGCTTGAGCGGGCCTTTGGTGATCGGGCAGGCCAGGATATCGAGCAGTTTGGTGTCCATTGAAAGCTTCCTTTAGGCCAGGTGGCCGGAAATTGAAAACGGGCTTAGGGCTTGCGCAGCAAACGCTGTAGCTGGTTGTCGAACCAGGCGCTGAAAGCCGGCGTGGGCTGTGCCTCGACGGCCAGGTACCACCAGTCGTCAGCGGCAAAGGCCCGGCATTTCACCGCGTCCTTCTCGGTCATCACCAGCGGTAACTGCGGGCTGAAGGCCAGGCTCTGGGCGCTGAATTGCGCATGGTCGGCGAAGGGGTGCGGCACCGGCTGCCAGTTTAGCCCCAGCAGGGTATTGAAGAAACGTTGCGGGTTACCGATACCGGCCACCGCATGCAGGCGCTGGCCTGCGGGGAAATGGTCGAGCGCACGGCGCTCGCCGCTGCGCAGGTTAACCAGCGCGGACGGCTGCAGGCAAAAGCCAAAGCCATCGGCGCGGTCAGCATTGGCACCATTGAACAGCACGGCATCTGCATCCAGCAGGCGTTCGGCGGGCTCGCGCAAAGGGCCGGCCGGCAGGCAGCGGCCATTGCCCAGGCCACGGGCGGCATCGATCAGCACCAGCTCCAGGTCACGGGCCAGGCGGTAATGCTGCATGCCGTCGTCGCACAGGATCAGGTCGAGCGGTTCGCTGGCCAGCAACGTCTGCACGGCGCGGGAACGGTCGGGGTCGATCATCAGCGGCACGCCGGTGCGCTGCACGATCAGCAGCGGCTCGTCGCCCGCCTGGTCGGCGCACTGATTGGCCTGCACGCGCCAAGGTAACTGCGGCGGCTTGGCCCCATAGCCACGGCTGACCACGCCCACCTTCAGCCCCTGTTGGCGGCAGTGTTCGATCAGCCAGAGGATCATCGGCGTCTTGCCGGTGCCGCCCACGGTGATGTTGCCCACCACGATCACCGGCACTGGCGCCCGATAGCTGGCGCTTTCGCCACTGAGAAAACGTGCCCGTTTGCGCGTGACCACACGGCGATACAAAGCCTCCAGCGGTCGCAGCAGCGCCAAAGCCGGGTGCCCGGCGTACCAGGCGGCGAGCAAACGGTCGGCGAAAGCCATCAAGGCGTGCCCTGGGCCGCCTCGACGGTGGTCATGCGCAACTGGCTGAAACCGAGCTTGCCGGCGGCATCCATTGCGGTGACCACAGCCTGATGCGGGGTCTTGCCGTCGGCGCTGATGGCCAGCGGCAGCTTGTTGTCGCCGCCCGACTCACGCTCGATGGCTTCGCTCAAGGTGGCCAGGTCGCTCTTGGGCAGCAGGTGGTTGTTCACCGAATACACGCCTTCGGCGCTGATGGTGATTTCCACCAGCTTGCCCTGATCGGCCGGCGCCTGCTCGGCACTGGCAGCTTCAGGCAGCTCGACGCGCAGCTGGGTCTCGCGAGTGAAGGTGGTGGTTACCACGAAGAACAGCAGCAGGACGAACACCACGTCGATCAGCGACGCCAGGTTGATGTCGACGTTTTCCCGCTGGCGATTGCGCCGGAACTTCACGCCTTGCCTCCGGCCACTTCCACTTCACGGTCGCCCTGGATCACTTCCACCAGCTTGATCGCTTCTTGTTCCATGCCCACCACCAGCTCATCGATGCGGCGCAGCAGGAAACGGTGGAAGAATACCGCCGGGATACCGACCATCAGGCCGGCCGCCGTGGTAACCAGGGCCTTGGAGATACCACCGGCCAGCACGGCGGCGTTGGCGGTCATCTGCGAACCCATGAAGGCGCTGAAGATGTCGATCATGCCCAGTACGGTGCCCAGCAGGCCCAGCAACGGAGCCATGGCAGCGATGGTGCCGAGGGTGCTGATGTAGCGCTCCAGTTCGTGGATGACACGCGAAGCGGCTTCCTCGATGCACTCTTTCATGATTTCACGACCATGGCGCGAGTTGGCCAGGCCCGCAGCAAGGATTTCGCCCAGTGGCGAATCGGCGCGCAAGGCTTTGAGCTTGTCACTGGTCAGTTGCTTGTCCTTGATCCACATCCACACCTGGCCCAGCAGGTGCGGCGGGGTGACGCGGCTGGCGCGCAGGGTCCACAGGCGCTCGACGACGATAGCCATGGCAGCGATGGAACTCAGAATGATCGGCAGCATCATCCAACCACCGGACTTGACCAATTCCCACACAGTAAACGCCCCTTCGGAAAAAGGCCGCCACTCTACCATAGGACCGCTGGGGGCTCATCTGCCGGAGGTCAGGGAATTGCGACCTCACGCCAGAATCGCCGCTGCACCCGCACACCTTCCGCTTCCCCGTGCCGCCCCAGCACCACCCGCAACGCCCCCTCCACCGCCGTGTCATGCATCACCGCCCCGTGCCGCCGATACCGCTCCACGACCTGCGCATGCGGGTGCCCGAAGCTGTTGTTGCGCCCACGCGAAACCAAAACCCCACGCGGTGCGGTAGCACGGATGAACGCCTCGGTGGACGAACTGCGGCTGCCATGGTGCGGAGCCTGCAGCCAGTCGATTCCGGGCACTTCAGTGGCTGCCAGCCAGGCCCGTTCGGCGCCAGCCTCCATATCACCAGCCAACAACAATCGCTCGCCCTGGGCCTCGACC
Organism: Pseudomonas sp. NBRC 111132; assembly: GCF_001320565.1. Taxonomy (NCBI): domain Bacteria; kingdom Pseudomonadati; phylum Pseudomonadota; class Gammaproteobacteria; order Pseudomonadales; family Pseudomonadaceae; genus Pseudomonas; species Pseudomonas sp. NBRC 111132. The sequence goes on along the minus strand of NZ_BCBI01000034.1, from coordinate 43,021 downwards.
AGCAGCACGCAGGAGCGGTCGTTGCTGCTCTGCCCATCAGCCCAGTGCCACAGCGAAAAGCGCACGCCGTCCCATTCCCACTGTTCACCACTCACACAAGGCTGCAGCTCAAAGTGTTCCAGCGCTTCACCACCGACAACCCGCTTGACCGGCAAACCCCGCTGAATGGCCCCCGCCCCACCCGCATGGTCGGCATGCGCATGGCTGATCACCATCAGGTCTAGGCTGGCCACCCCCAGCTTATGCAAAGTCGGCAGTACCACCCGCTCCCCCAGGTCACTTTCGCCCCTGGCCGGCCCGGCGTCATACAACAGGTTGTGATGCTGGGTACGCAACAGCACCGCCAGCCCCTGGCCAACGTCCAGCTGCCAGACCTCGACTTGCCCGAGCGGCACCGGCTCCCTGGGCACCCACAGCGCCAGCAGCATCACCGCTCCCAACGCGCGCAGCGGCACACCGCGGGGTAGCAAAACCAACAACGCACCCAGACAGACCAACAGCCAGGCCCACAGTGGCAAGGCCGGCGGCACCCATGCCGGGCGCTGCTGCGCCACCAGTGCCAGCAGCCGGAACAGCCAATCCAGCAAGCCGCCCGCCAGCCACAACAGCGCCTCCCCTACGCCGCCCAGCGGCAGCAACAACGTACCCAGCAACGCCAACGGCAAAACCGCCAGGCTGATCCACGGCACTGCCACAAGGTTGGCCAGCGGTGCAGTCAGGCTTACCGGCAAGCCTGTAGCCAGCAGTACCGGTAGCAAGCCGATGGCAACAACCCATTGCGCACGCGTCCAAGCCTGCCAGGGCCGCCAAGCGCCCAAGCGAGCACTGAAGCAATAGATCAGCGTGGCCACGGCAGCAAACGACAGCCAGAACCCAGGAAGCAGCGCCGCCAGCGGCTCAACCAGCAACACCGCAACGAGCGCCAGCAACAAGGGTAAAAAAGCCCCAAGGTGGCGAAAGCGCAGGCGCCAGAGCAACACCACAGCCAGCATCAGGCAGGCGCGCTGCACGGGCACACCGCCGCCGGCCAACCAGCCGTAGCCCAGCGCCGCGGTCATGGCCAGACCGCAGGCCCAGGGTAGCCATGGCAGCCGTGCCGGCCACAGCCCCCAACGCGCCAGCACGGCAACCAGGCCGTAGAGCAAACCGGCGACCAGGCCGATATGCTGGCCAGAAATTACCAACAGGTGCACCGTGCCGGTGGCCTGCAATGTCTGCCAGTCCTCCCTGGCCAGGCCCGCTCCATCGCCCAGCACCAACGCCACCAACGCTTGCTCACGACCATTGGCCTCGACCGCAAGCAAGCGCTGACGCAGCGCATCGCGCCAGCCACCGGTCACGGGAGCCAGCAGCTGCCCCGCCTTGACCGTGCCCGTGGCGCCCACTCGCCGCGCCAGCAAATAGGCCTCCCGGTCCGGCCCATGCGGATTGAGCAGCCCAGCCGGACGCTGCAAGGTCACGGCCAGCCGCCACTGCTCGCCCGCCCTCAGTGTCGGCCCTTCGAACCAGCTCAATTGCAGGCGCTGCGGCAGTTCGGCCCGCCGCGAGCGTGCCGCCTCCAACTCGAAACGCACGCCTTGTGCTGTTCGGGTCGGCAAACCAACCACCCGCCCTTCCAGCCACAGGGTGCGGCCATCCAGACCGCTAGCCAGGCGATCATCGAGCGCCTGCTGCGCAGACCAGCAAGCCCAACAGAAGCCCAGGAGAAAACAGCCCAACGGCCAACCCCGGGTAAACAGGCTGACGACAGCGCAGCCGGCCAGCACCAGCAGCCATCCGACCGATGGCAACGCGGGGAGAAAGCCCAGGCACAAAAGCCCGAGCGCGAGCGCAAACATCCCTGTGCGCATGAGGTAGAGCTCCAGAAGGCAAATTACCTTCTGAGGCATAGCCCATTTGCCGGCAACGCTTGCTCAACAATTGTCACAAACTCTAAACGAGCCTGAGCAGGATTAAGGGCATACTTCCCGGATCAACGCTCCGGGAGCCTACATGCCGCGCCGACTTTTCAAACGCTACATGCCGGACCCGACCAGCATTCGGGAACACAAGTCCTTACGCTTTTTCGGCAAGTTGCTGCACGACCCGAACCTCTGGCACCTGAACCGCCATTCGGTGGCACGGGCCATGGGCGTTGGCCTGTTCGCCGCGCTGATCCCGATGCCCGCGCAGATGCTACTGGCTGCCGCGCTGGCCATTCCGGTGCGCGGCAACCTGCCGATCGCCGTCAGCCTGGTGTGGCTGACCAACCCACTTACCATGCCACCTGTGTTCTTCGTCACCTACATGACAGGCGCCTGGCTGATGCAGGTGCCGCCACGCAGCTTGCCCGATGAGTTGACCTTCGAGTGGATCACCGACCAGTTGGCCACGGTGTGGCAACCGTTTCTGCTGGGTTCGGTCGTGTGCGGGGTGGTGCTGGGCATCGTCGCCTACTTCACCACCCTGTTGTACTGGCGCTGGTGGATTGGCCGGCAGTGGCGCCGGCGCAAGCTCAGGTGTTCGCAGCAGGGGTCATGCACGCATGCCGCGACCGCTGACCAGCAGGCGCACGCACAGCAGGTAGAGCACCGCAGTGGCCACCAGCATGAAGGTGATCGCCGTGCCAATGCTGATATCCGACACCCCTAGGATGCCGTAGCGGAATGAGTTGACCATGTGCAGCACCGGGTTGGCCAACGACACGGTCTGCCAGAACGGCGGCAGCAGGTTGATCGAGTAGAACACGCCGCCCAGGTAGGTCAGCGGCGTCAGCACGAAGGTCGGGATGATCGAGATATCGTCGAAATTACGGGCGAACACCGCGTTGACGAAGCCCAGCAGCGAGAAGATGGTGGCAGTGAGCAGCACCACGATCACGGTCACGCCCAGGTGATGCACCTGCAGGTCGGTGAAGAACATCGACAAAATGGTCACGATCACCCCAACCGCCAGACCGCGCAGCACGCCCCCCAGTACATAGCCGACCAAGATGGTGTGCGGCGACACCGGCGACACCATCAGCTCTTCGATCGAGCGCTGGAACTTGCTGCCGAAGAAGCTCGACACCACGTTGCCATAGGAGTTGGTGATCACCGACATCATGATCAGCCCCGGCACGATGTACTGCATGTAGGTGAAACCACCCATATCGCCGATCTGCCGACCGATCAGGTTACCGAAGATGACGAAGTACAGCACCATGGTGATCGCTGGTGGCAGCAACGTTTGCGGCCAAATGCGCAAGAAGCGCCGCACCTCGCGGTAGACGATGGTGTTCAGGGCGACCCAGTTGGTGCGCAGTTCCACACTCATACGGCCACCTTCGACAAGTTTTTTTCCACCAGGGACACGAACAGCTCCTCAAGTCGGTTGGTCTTGTTGCGCAGGCTCTGCACCTCGATGTTCTGCAGCGCCAGCTGGCCGAACAGCGCGGTGATGCCGATGTCCTTGTCCACCTGCACCTCCAGGGAATGCGGGGTCAGCAGCCGGCTCGGGTAGCCTTGCAGCACAGGTGCACTGGCCAGGTCCTGCTTGAGGTCGAGCACGAAGGTTTCCACATGCAGCTTGCCCAGCAACTGGCGCATGCTGGTGTTCTCGACGATGGTGCCGTGGTCGATGATGCCGATGTTACGGCACAGCTGCTCAGCCTCTTCCAGGTAATGGGTGGTGAGGATGATGGTGATGCCCTTCTGGTTCAGCTCGGTGAGGAAGCTCCACATCGAGCGACGCAACTCGATGTCCACACCCGCGGTGGGCTCGTCAAGGATCAGCAGGCGCGGCTCGTGGATCAGCGCGCGGGCAATCATCAGGCGGCGCTTCATGCCGCCGGACAGCGAACGCGACTGCACATCACGCTTGTCCCACAGGCCCAATTGGGTCAGGTACTGTTCGGCGCGTTCCTTGGCCAGCTTGGGCGGGATGCCGTAGTAGCCGGCCTGGGTCACGACGATGTCGAAGGTTTTTTCGAACTGGTTGAAGTTGAACTCTTGCGGCACCACGCCCAGGCAACGCTTGAGCGCCGAGGGCTCGCGGTCCAGGTCGTGGCCAAACACGTTCACCGTGCCACTGGTCTTGTTCACCAGGGTGGAGAGAATGCCGATGGTGGTGGACTTGCCGGCGCCGTTGGGGCCGAGCAAGGCGAAGAAGTCGCCTTCGGCAACATCGAGGTCGATGCCTTTGAGGGCCTGAAAGCCATTGCCGTAGGTCTTGGTCAGCTGTCGGATGGACAGGGCGGAACTCATAGCGGGTCACTTACCGAGGAAAAAGGTGCAGGACACGCCAGGTAAAGTCACTGGCGCAGTGAGTACGGCCATGGTGCAAGGCAAGGCCGCACAAGTACAGTCACATCTATTGATAATGACTATCGAAGCAGGGTCAGGTGAGCGCCGTCATCACCGCGGCCTGGTAGGCCGGGCGCTGTTTCAGGCGCTCATACCAGGCTTCGAGATGGTGCATGGCCGGGCGTTCGATGGGCATTTCGAACCAGGCGTAGATAAAGCTACCCAGTGGGATGTCGCCCATGCCGATCTGGTCACCGGACAGATACGGCTGCTTGGCCAAGGTTTCGTCGGCAATGGCCAGCAATTGCGCGCACTGCTTGTGCGCGGCGTTGATCGCCACCCAATCGCGCTGGTCTTCCGGGGTGCGCAAAAGGCCCCAGAACAGCGGGCGGAAGGGTGCGGCGAAGGACGAGGTGGTCCAGTCCATCCACTTGTCGGCCAGGGCGCGCTGGCGTGGGTCTTCGAGGTACCAGCCCTGCTCGGCGCCGTACTCGGCGCACAGGTAGCGGACGATGGTGTTGGATTCCCACAGGGTCAGGTCGCCGTCTTCGAGCATCGGCACCAGGCCGTTGGGATTGCGGGCGCGGTAGTGCGGCTCGTTGACCACACCGAAAGCGCCGCCGGCGTCGATGGAGTCGAAGTCCAGGCCCAGCTCGTGGGCGATCCACAGCGCCTTGCGCACATTGCTCGAATTCTTGCGACCCCAGATCTTCAGCATGGCAACGTCCTTATGAATGCACAGGTGTTGCAGTCTACTCCAGACCCTCGCCGCCTGTACCCATGAAGAAACCAGCACAGGCAAGCACATGAACTGAAACTCCCGCTGCCACACCCTGTCACTGTTCAGAACATGCCGTTCACAGCGTTGCGTCTAAGCTGTCTGGGACGGCTCAAGCCCTTGGTTCCAAGGAGGACCGATTATGTTGCTGTTGTGGTTGGTAGTGCTGGTGATCGGCGCGGCATACCTCACGCATCGGCGCCTGGCGCCCTTGCAGATTCTGGGCATCATGGCGGCCTACGTGCTGCTGATGGGCATTTTCAGCAGTGCACCCGGCTGGTTGCTGACCCTGATCTGGGGGGTACTGGCCTTGAAAATCGCCCTGGTTGCGCTCCCGGACTGGCGCCGCAAGGTGTTCACCGGGCCGGTTTTCAACTGGTTCCAGCGTACCTTGCCGCCCATGTCGCAAACCGAGCGCGAAGCGATCGATGCCGGCACGGTGTGGTGGGACGGCGAACTGTTCAGCGGCCGCCCCGACTGGCGTACCTTGCTGGCCTACCCGGCACCGAAACTGACCGACGAAGAACAGGCCTTCATCGACGGCCCCACTGAAGCGCTGTGCGCCATGGTCAGCGACTGGCAGATCGGTCAGGACCTGGACCTGCCACCCGAAGCCTGGGGTCACATCAAGCAGCATGGCTTCTTCGCCCTGATCATCCCCAAGGAATACGGCGGCAAAGGCTTTTCGGCCTACGCTCATTCCCAGGTGGCGATGAAACTGGCCACCCGCAGCGGCGATCTCGCCTCCACGGTGATGGTGCCCAACTCGCTCGGCCCGGCCGAATTGCTGCTGCATTACGGCACCGACGAACAACGCAACCATTACCTGCCACGCCTTGCCCGCGGCGACGAGATCCCCTGCTTTGCCCTGACCGGCCCGTTGGCCGGCTCCGATGCCGGCGCCATGCCCGACACCGGCATCATCTGCAAAGGCCAGTGGAACGGCGAAGAAGTGCTGGGCCTGCGGCTGAACTGGGAAAAGCGCTATATCACCCTGGGCCCGGTCGCGACCTTGCTGGGCCTGGCCTTCAAAGCCTACGACCCGGACCACCTGTTGGGCGACGAGCAGGAGCTGGGCATCAGCCTGGCCTTGATCCCCACCGACACGCCCGGTGTCGAAATCGGCAAGCGCCACCTGCCGCTGGGGGCCGCCTTCATGAACGGCCCCAACAGCGGCAAGGACGTGTTCGTGCCGCTGGACTTCCTGATCGGTGGGCAGGCCATGCTCGGCAAGGGCTGGATGATGCTGATGAACTGCCTGTCGGTAGGCCGTTCGATTTCCCTGCCTGCGGTCGGCACCGGCGCGGCCAAGTACACCAGCCTGGTCACCGGCCAGTACGCCAATATCCGCGAACAGTTCAACGTGCCACTGGCCGCTTTCGAAGGCATCCAGGAATCGCTGGCACGCATTGGCGGCAACGCCTGGCTGATGGACAGCGCCCGCCTGCTGACCGCCAAGGCCGTGGACCTCGGTGAAAAGCCTTCGGTGCTGTCGGCGATTCTGAAGTACCACCTCACCGAGCGCGGCCGCGAATGCATCCAGCACGCCATGGACGTGCACGGCGGCAAGGCCATCATCATGGGGCCGAACAACTACCTGGGGCGCAACTGGCAAGGGGCACCGATCTTCATCACGGTCGAAGGCGCCAACATCCTTTCGCGCAACCTGATGATCTTCGGCCAGGGCGCCATCCGCTGCCATCCGTTCGTGCTCAAGGAAATGGCTTTGGTCGGCCGTGAGGACCGTGACCAGGCGCTGCGGGAGTTCGACGAGCTACTGATGAAGCACATCATGTTCGCCGCCGGCAACGCGGCCAGCACGTTGGTGTTCAACCTGGGGCTAGGGCGCTTCGAGTCGGTACCGGGTGATGCATTGAGCCAAGGGTATTTCCGCGCCCTCAACCGCCAGGCTGCCGCTTTCGCCCTGCTGGCCGACCTGTCGATGATGCTGCTGGGTGGCGCGCTCAAGCGCCGCGAACGCCTGAGTGCGCGCCTGGGCGATGTGCTCAGCTACCTGTACCTGTCCAGCGCCGCGCTCAAGCGCTACCACGACCTGGGCTCACCCGAGCACATGCAGCCACTGCTGCGCTGGGCCATGGAAGAAAGCCTGGGCCAGGCGGAAAAGGCGCTGGACCGGCTGCTCGACAACTTCCCCAACCGATTTGTCGGTTGTGTTCTGCGCGTGCTGGTGTTCCCCTTCGGCCGCCGCCATACCGGGCCGAGCGATGAGCTGGATGCCGAAGTGGCGGCGCTGATCGGCCGCAGCAAGGGCGACCCGGCGCTGGAGGAATTGCTCGCCGGCTGCTTCCGACCCCAGGCCGAGGGTGACCCGGTGGCAGCATTGCAACGGGCCTGCAACCTACTAGACGAGACTGCGCCACTGCACAAAGTGCTGCATCAGGCGCTTAAGGAGGGCAAGGTACAGCCGGCACCTGGGCAGTCGGCCATCGATGCGGCAGTCCAGAGTGGTGCATTACAGGCTGACGAGGGTCAACGCTTACAGGCGGCGGAGCAGGCACGCCGGGCAGTGATCGATGTGGATGCCTTCGACAAGGCGCAACTGCTTCCGGAGCAGGGCAAGGTGCGATGAAACAGGGGGCCGTTTTGCGGCCCCTTCCCCAACCGGCGTATACTCCGGCCCCGTTTCAACCACCCCGAGGACCGCCCCCATGGCCACCCCCCATCAGGCATACCACCTACAACTTCTGAACCACCTGCGCACCATTCTGGCTGCCCTGGGGGAAGCCGAGCAGGTACCGGAGGAAAGCCACGTCCTGTTCCTCGAGCGCTTTGACGAGTTGTTGACCCTGCTACCGCAGGACCCACTGGAAAGCCAGTACCTGGGCCAGGACCTGATCTGCCAGGTCATCCAACGTTACCCGCAAATCGCTCACCTGGTGCCGCGCGACCTGCTGTGGTTCTTTGCCGGCGATTGCCTGCACTTCATGCCGGATGAAGAACTGGCCTTGTACCAGGCACTGGAAGAACGCCGCTACGAATGCGAACAGCGCGGCGAGGCATTCGACTGGTTCGAACAGAAGCAGCTACTGGCGTCGGCAACAGCTGATACCCGCCACTAAGCTCGCGAAGTACCGCTATGGCGAAGGCGTGTTGAACTACACAAGCGCTTCCCTTTTTTCCCGGGAAGCTCAGCCTTCGCCTACAGACCCCCTGAGGTGCCCTGCGTACTCTGCCGACGCGCTGAGACACATGAGTTTCCAGCGATCAACCAGACAGGGTTCATCCAATGAAAAAAACACTATCCGTGCTTGCACTTAGCCTCTGCAGCAGCGCGGCAATGGCCTCGATCATCAACTTCGAAGGTACTGTCAGCGGGCCTGGCACCTGCCCGATCGAAGTCGTTACCCCTGGCGGCCCAAGCCTGCCGCTGATCCACCTGGGCAACTATAATACGTTCAACTTCACCAAGGTCGGGGAAGAAACCTCTCCGAAACACTTCGCATTGCGCGTCCCGGCAAGCTGCGTGACCGGTACTCAACAGGCCTACGCGACCTACCAGGCAGGCTACGGCGCCGACCAGACCAATCCCAACCTCTATGCCCTCAAAGACGGCCTGGGCTACAGCACCGGCCTGGGCCTGGCCATCAACGACCTTGCAACCCGCCTTGCGCCGGGTACTGAGTCGATGAGCTACGAGGTTAACGACACTACCGACACCGACATGGTGTTCTCGGCGCGCCTTGTCACCACTTCGGCAACAGTGACCGAGGGGCAGATCGACACCAACGTCTCGTTCTCTGTCGATATTCGCTAATTCAAGCCCCCTGGCACTGCCAGGGGGTATTTCGTTTCGCCAATGAAACCGGCCCGACCATGTCTACTACTCTGCTGCGCAAGTACGCGCTCAGCTTCGCCTGTCTGGCGACGCTTTCTTCAACCACCGAAGCGGCCTTGACGATCAGTGCCACGCGCGTTGTCCACCCTGGCGACCAACACAGCAGCTCGATCGTTGTCGCCAACCCAAGCAACATTACCTACGCCACGCAAGCCTGGGTCAACACCGCAGCCGACGACACCAGTACCGCTGTCCCCTTTGCCGTATCCCCGACCTTGTTCAGGCTCGACCCTAAGCGTGAACAACTGGTCAAGATAAACGCACTGCCAAACAACCTGCCCACCGATCGAGAATCGCTGTTCTACTTCAATGTTCAGGAGATCCCCCAGATAGACAGCGGGCAGGACAACGTACTGAAAATCGCCCTGCGCACCCGCATCAAGCTGTTCTATCGGCCCAGCCAGGTGAAGGGTGTGCCCGAGCAGCACCTGGACAGCCTGCAGTGGTCATTGGCAAGCAACAACGGCAAGACCTTCCTGCAGGTCCTTAACCCCACGCCCTATCACTTCACCTTTGGGCGCTTGGAAGTGGGCGCACCGGGCAAAATCGAAAAAATCGATACCGCCTTGATGGCCATGCCTATGCAGACGCAGTCCTTTGAACTGAAGACAACCCAGGCCAGCAAGGGCCTTCAAGTACAGTTCACCACGATCAACGATTATGGCGGCACCACACGCCTGGTAGAAAAACCGCTATCCGTAACGGCCATTTAGCACGACCGCTCAATCGCGCAGGCCCAGGTCAAGCAGCGGGAAGTTTGCTTCTTCTGGCCAGGTCTCGCCCTGATCAAAACTGACAAAAACCCTGACGCTTAACTTGTCGCGCTTAAGCGACATCAAAAAAGGCTTGGTCGCCTTGACCGTATCGTCGAACCCCAAGCCGTTTTGCACCTCCGCCGGGGTCAAGGCATGTTCTTTGAGCACTTCTTGCGTCGATGGCTGCCCCTGGGTGTCCACGCCGCCGACGACCAAGGTGACCCTGTGATCCGCATGAATGTATTTCCAGGCAGCAAGGGTAATGGTCAAGCCATCAGCCGGGACCTGGGACAGGTAGACCGTATCATTCGAGGATGGGTGAACGTCCGGCCTGGGAAGCCCTTGATTCAAGGGCAAGCACAACACTAACCGGGATAATGACGTATGAACGTTACCACCCGTTGTTTCTGTCACCTCAAAATACACAGTCAACACCTTGCCACTGTGTGGCGCGATCCTGTCCAGCGGGATCTCGTACTCATGGGGGAAGCCCGACGCTTCTGCACTTGTCTGATAGCTGCCCACACGCCCAGGCTCGCCCCAGAAAACCTCGATCGTTTCACCGGGTAACGCCGCCCCTGTTGGCACCTTGACCCGCATGTAAGTCATGCGTGAATTCAGGTCCAAAACAACCTGCTGCTCCTCTCCCACAGCATGGGAAACCTCTGGCCAGCTCAAATCTCTGGGCACCGGCGCCGCATCGACCTGCAACTGGACGACTTTCGGCTCCACTGGCGTGCTTGGGTTACCGGCATAGTCACATAGCAGGTAGTGTGCAAAACGCGCCCCATCCCCTCGATCCAGGATGACATCGCCAGGAATCTCCACTGTGACGGGGAGATCCCCCTGCTCGAGGACTTTTTCGGCGACAAGATTGTTTTCATACAATTGCGTGTCCCAGAACCAGCGAATATAGTCTCCAGGCACAAAGGTCTGATAATCCGGAAGCAGAGCGATAACAGGATCGTGACGATTTAGGTAATCCTCCGTTATGCCATCTCTCATCACCTCATCATCGAACAACAGGGCCCCGCGGTCCGCCCCCAGGCTGGGCCCCGTCAAGTCCAGGGTTATCGTTAGCGGGGCCGAATCCTGTTCAGCCCCGTTGTACGCTTTGACCCTGTAGGTCAAATCGGGCGTAGCGTCATTCTTGAGATCTTGAACGGGAATCTCGACGAAGTAATCATCTGCGGCAATGGGTGCCGTCCATTGCTTGAGCGCACCTACCTGTACGCCGTCCCACATCAGCATAAGTGTCTCTGGCCTCCCAGGGGTTGGGGGCGAACCACTGTCCCAGGGCGTGACATCCACACGTAGGGGGGCTTTGAGCAAATCGAGAGGGATGACGTTCAGCGCGCCACCCACCAGGTTTGCAAGCGAGCCTTCCACCCACGGTGGAGGAAAAAGCGCGTCCGACTTGTTGCTTGGCATCACTCAACCTCCAACGTGAATGGTTTGCTGCTATAAAGGTGCCTGCTGCTTACCAGCTGTAACGCACGCCCAGGTTGGCACCCCAAGGTTGTTCCAGCGCCTTGCCATTGCTGTAGTCGAAATCGGCATGCAGTTGCAGGCGCTCCGTCAGCGATACCGCTACCCCCATGCCTAGCTCCGCGCGCGAGCCTGACAGGTCGTTGTCGAAACGGTGATCGTTGACCTTGACCAGGTTGTTGTTGGCGAATTCGTGCACATAAGCCAGGCGCACATAAGGTTGCAGCCACTGCCCACCCTCAAGCTTCAAGGTACGCCCCGCCGTGGCGCCGGCCTTGCCCAGCACCGAGTGCGTCGTATCACCGTCGGCCTTCAAGCCATTGTCCAGGTGGTAGTCCTTGCCCTGGATACCAACGACCGACAGTTGCCCGAAAGGCTCGACGAAATAGCCATCATTCAGCGCCAGGTGGCGACCGAACTCTACCGACGCCCCCACGCCAACGTTGTCATAATCGCCCTCGGTACGCTGGCCATCACTGAGACTTACCTTGGCCTGGTTGTCGAAGCGGTTCAGCTTGACCACGCTGTCGAGGTAATAGCCGGTCTGGGCATCCAGCCAAGTGGCATACAGCCCCAGGTAATAGCTTTTCACCTCGCCCGAAGCGCCTCGGGTCAGGTTCAGGTCTGAGCTGCTGTAGCCCGCCATAACCCCGGCCAGCCATTGACCATCGCCCCACGGCAACGGCGTATCGGCCCCCAGCGAGAAGCCCTGCTGAACTTGGCTGTAGGGCGTACCGGTCGAGGCCGAAACGTTATATTTGTTGCCATAGCTGCGGGCCCACAGGCCCGCATTGCGCTCGTCAAGCCGCAACTCACCCATGCGGCTGCGCAGGGAAGACAACTCGCCGTACCACACCGTGGGCGCAGTATTGAACAAGGCCATGGCCGCCTCGGTACCTGGGCTTATCGTTTTGGTCGCGCCATCCAGGAACCAGTCATTGCCGCGCTGCACAAGGCTATAGGAGAACGCCCCGAGGTCCACCGGGCCGTTAAGCAGCGAGAACTGCGCATCCCCCGCCGCCGCATGAACCAGGTGCAGGCTGTTTTCCTGCGTGGGTTCATTGCCGCTGCTGCCGACCAGCAGACTATGGTTGCCGGTTGCCGTGCCGGTGATGTCCAGGAAGTCGGTTTCGCCTGTACTGAAATCGGCATCCATGATGAACGTGCCACTGCCCGACAAGTTGCCAAGGGTCAGGCGCTGGTACTGCGTGGCTTCACCGAAACGTACCGCCCCCCCCGCCATGGCCAGTTGTGCGACCTCACTGTCCTCGACCATGTTCCAGCGCCCGCCGTCATTCAGTGCCAAGCTCTCGACATTGGTCAGGCGCCCGGTCAGGCTGGCCTGGTTGCCCAAGGTCAGCTTGGCGCTGGAACCGTCCTCCACCAGGACATCACCTACCAGGTTGCTACCCTCCACCAGCATCGTAGCGTTGGAGCCGTTCGCCACTTCCAGCAGGTTGCCATTGCTGCCAACCAGCGTAGTACCGCCGCTGATGGTGATCGCCGCATCGCCGGGCGCCTGGTTTGCGCTACCCACCCGGATGGCAGCGCCATTCTGGCCCTCCACCCGCGAGCCCTGCAGATTGAGCGATGCAGCTTCAGTCGAAAGCGCATCGCCCACCACCCGGATGCCATCCGTGGCACCGGTCAGCTGGCTGTTGGTCGCATCCAGCCGAGCATCGCCAAATAGCAAAGCAGCACCGGCTGCCCCGGTACTCACCAGGGTGCTGTCGGTCAGGGAAAGATGAGAACTCCCGGCCACCCTGGCACCGCCGACCCCGCCTTCGATATGGCTGCCCGTTACCGACACCGTTGAACCCGCCGTCGCACTGCGCAGTACATCGAGGCCAAACAGGTTGCTGGTCAGGCGCGAGCCATTGGCGATGGTTGCCGAAGCACCGCCATTGACCATGACTGCAGCGACACCCGTGGCGGATACCGTGGAGCCCTCAAGCTGTAGACCTCCGCCTGTGCGCACGTCGATCTGCTGAGTGGTAGCCCCCTCGGCTACCAAGCGCCCGCCGTCATTGACCCTGTAGCTGTCAACCGGGGTACTGGCACCGATTTGTTGCTCATCGTCCACCAGCGTCAGGGCACCTGCAGGCCCAGTGAAGAGCACAGCAGAGGCGCCTAGCAAGAGTTGCCCAATGGCTGACGCCAAGGGGGACAGGGTGAAGTTGCGCCTTTTGATCATTGCACTTTAGCCTCATCGATTAACCCGCAAACGGGCAGCAAAAACGTGAGAAAGGCTATTAAGAAATCACCCAATCGCGAGTAGGAAAAGTCCTGTAATTGATGCGACTTTTCAGCAAACCCAGCCCGCATGCCGGATCGCCAACACTCAAGGACGAACAAGTGGGCATTCGGCGGTAAACGAGTGCATGGATACCACTGCCACGGCAGGCTCGGATGTGATCGTTTTACCATTACGTTCAAATGCATAAATGAAAGTCGCCAGCCCATCATAAGTAACTGCCTGATTGAACTCGTAAATCGGCTTCAGGCCATCGGCATAAGGGATTCGCCAAACGAACCCGGTGGGTGGGTTAGTCGCATTCAACTGAATAGTTTTTTCAAACTTAGCATTTGGTATATCGAGCCCACCAGGAGCAGTTCCCTGGGTCGCCGTCCAGGTCAGTGTCAAGTCTTCACCGTTGGCCAACCATTTGCTCAGGTCAGGGATATTGATACGCACATCAGGGTTAACATCAGTTGGATCCGCAGGGTCAAACAACGAAGTGCAGTTCAGCCACAGGCGCCCTCCGCCTACAAAACCACCCAGGATCTCCGCAGCTTCCGGGTGTATGACAATAGCCTCCACCACAATTGGCTGAGATCCAGAAGCAGCCTTGTTCGGCACACCTGCACGGCTGACTTCATAGTGAGCAAAGCGGTTGCCATTGTCGTGTCGAAGAATGTATGCCCACGGGATGGTCACTTTGATTTCGTTGCCAGGGTCGGCCTGCTCAAGTTGATAATCCGCTTCGATGACATGTTCATCGGTGTAGTAAAACTCAACCAGATCATCTTCCGCGAATGCAGCGTCGATCGTTACTCTCAACTCGGCATCGGCGCCATCATCGTTCTCGGTCAGGTGATTTTTCTGGTTATCATTGCCTCCATATACATCCGGCAGGGCCATTTGCGGATTTACAGGCCCCGGCCACTCCGGATCAGGGTCGGGCACGATCGGGCCAATGCGCTCAAGGTTGACATCGAATGTGTCACTCTCACCGCCCAATGGGTGATCGCCACGCCGCACTTCATACGTTACATCGACCGGTTTGACGCCTGTAGAGCCTTTGCCGTAAATATCCAGGATAACACTGGCAGGAATAGCCTGCTTGACCGGGAACGTACCCACTGCCCGCTCAGCGAAATCATGTGTGCCCCAATGGAGGGTAATCAGATCCGACGATTTGAAATGCTGGAAGGCATCAATCTGCACTTCTATACCTTTAAGCACGGCGTCCTGATCCACCACACCGTTGTTCATGTCTAACACCAGAGGCTTCTGGAAATCCGCCGGGACAGGCAAATTCCCTAGCGCCACCGTAACGCGCGTGGCCCTAGACACGGCACTGCGATTACCGGCCTTGTCCTGAAGAATGTAGGCGATAAGGATGCCACCGTCCCCCTCATCCTCAATAACATTCTGAGGCACCGGTATCGTCAGAGGCACTGTAGTGACAAGCGCGGTGCCGTCTGGTACCAGGTCACCCGGATCAACAGGCACTTGCTTGCGCCAGACCCACCCTACGGTATCTTTAGCATCCCAACCGGGATAAGTGGTGTCACTCGGAAGTGGATAGCCAGGCAATGTGAGCTCAACCGAACCAATATTGGTGTCTAACACGGCAGCAATAGCCGGGAATGGATTGGGCATTTGATTGGGGTAGGGAGCGACACGATCAAAGATCAAGTGTAACGGGGGAAAATCTACAGGCAGGGGGTTGTTATAAGGGACGACCCTGATAAAAAAAGTATGACCGCCTTCACCCCATCTTTTTACCTGATCCTTATCCAGAGTAACGTCAAAGGGGAAAACACTGTTTCTATCATACTGACCATTGTGCAGCTCCTCCTCGGCCCCACCGTCTGGCAGATGCAACAGCCACATCTGGTCAAACTCCCCTACATTGGGATCACCTGCTGCACCCCAATCAGTGATGGTCAAATCAATATCGACTGCATCATCTGTCAAGGCCGAGCTCAGCATCGTATTATCGGTGGGGTCTGCTATCAGGGCCGGATCGATCTGAGGTGAGACAGGCGCAAAAACACGCTTACGGCCTGAGGGCTTGCTTTTTTTACCGCTCACCTTTTCTTTAATTTTTACTTTAATTTTCCCTTTCAATTCTACTTTCATATTAGACACTCAACATAAGGGGCTGCGCGGACTGCTACGTGATCATTGAAATCCACATCCTCCCCCCGCACAACTGGCAAATTTGTCAGTTGCCAACATGGCCGTTATATTATCTGCGTACCGGCCAAAACAAAAAAAACCCGCGCTAGCGCGGGCTCTCAAGGGGTAGCAAGGCTACAAGCACAGGATCAACTCTGCCCACTCAAACGATCAACACCATCATAGTAATAGTTCGAGGTCCCCCCCGCCTTGACGACTGACCTCAGCCTACCCGTGGCGTCATATTCCATTTCCATGCCCTCACCATCGTCTTCAAGGTTGCCGTCATCGTCATACGTCAACCTCTGCTCGGCTGTATACCCTTCATAGCTATTGGTTATTTTGCTGAGCTGCGCAGGGTCTTCATATTCGAAGAAGTACTCGGCCACATTTTCACCCGGCGCGTCCGTGTCTTTATCTGTCAGTTCGGTGATAACCAGCACAATATTGTCCAGGGCATCAAACTCAAATGCCTGGCCACGGATCACATGCCCTTGCGGGTCGACTGGGGCCAATTCGCCACTGCATTTATAGTCATACAAGCGACCGCGACTCTCGTACGCATAGACCTCGTTCCTGAGCCAGTTTTCTCCGTTCAGCACACCGCCAGCTCCCGAATTAAAGGGCTTGTGCTTTGCGTAGATGTTTTTCAACCGCTCATTGACATCTGCAGACGCGGCAGGTTGAAACACCTTGCCCCGAACACGATCAGCGTACACCTCGGCTTGTCGCCGCTGGTCTTCTCCCGGCTCCCCTGGCCACAAGGTTTTCACCACGATGCGGTCACATTCATCGTACCGCTGGGTCAACGTCTGTATCTCACCCTTCATATCGAAACGGCGAAGCGTCTCACGATCGAAATCGTCATATTCCAACTGAGTAATGAGGAAGTTGTCGCCATCACGCGTTGCGATTTCCGACGTTCTGCCCAGCGTGTCGTACGCGAACATTGCTACCGTCGAGCCCAGCGTGGTCTGCAGCAAACGCCCGGCCGCGTCATACTCATAGTCTTGCACCTGGCCCAGCACATCGGTGTAGCTCAGCATGCGTTCGCGGTAGCTGAATGCATACTGCATTTCAAAGACTTCGTCGCCCTCCTTGCGCCTCTCCAACTTCATCTGCCCGGTACTGAAATACTCCCTTTCCAGGGTTTGCCCATCTTCGGTACAGCTCAACAGGCGGGCGTTTTCCGAATCGTACTGGTAATCAGCCGTGAACCGGCTGGATACTCGCTTTAGCGGCTCTTCACCCAACACGGGGTTATATTCGTAATCGACCCATTGCTTGGAGGGCGTAAACACCCTCTCCGGCCGGTTTTGCCCAGGTTTATAGTACAGAGTGCGCTTACGCCCACCCGTATCAGACTTGTATAGCCGCTTGAGGCCATCGAATGTTTGTGTGCCCAGCTCGATGCCATTGACACCGATGTATGCCGGAAGGTCGCCACTGTCGAAGTCCGCATAGCGGCGGGTTACCACCGACCTGTCGGGGAGGGTCTGCTCCAGCAACCGGCCGAAGGGATCGTAAGTACTCAGCGTGACGGACTGATCGGCCGCCACTTCCCGGGCCACACGCCCCAGGCCATCGTAATGATAGGTATGTTGGCTGTATGCAACGGTATCGTCCCTGGACTTGAAGCGCCTGACCTGGGTGGGTTCATCGAACCGGTTGAACCAAGTTTCGGTCACGCCACTTGCGTCAGCGCGATCTTCTGACTCCCGCCAACTGCGCTTGATAGGCATAAACGCCGAGTTCTGGTTACCCACCGGGTTCGTCTCTTCAACGTGGCGGATAGCATCAGGCCCAATTTGCCACGCCTGCTGGCCCCAGTCATCGTAGCCATAGCGCACCGTCAACGGCAGGTCGACTGGACGGTGAACCCCCTGCTCGGAAACCTCATCCGCCATCCAGTCGTATTCGGTTTCTTCCTCAAGTTGGCCGTAAGCGTTGTAAACAGCCGAATAGCTCTTGCGATACGCCTGGCGTCGCCATACTTCGGCACTATCGGCGTCCATACGCTCCTCTTCGAATACACGGCCCAAACCATCGAGTTTCGATCGGGTCGTTACGCGCTTGACATCGCTCGACGTCTGCACAGCCGGTTCGTCAAGAACCGCCAGCACATAGCTGTAAGTGCGATAGGCCCTGTAAATGGGATCGTTGGGTGCAACGGTCTCACTGATCACACGGGCCAGTCGATCATAGGCATAGGCAATTTCCACATCGTTGTCATCCCGGTTGAACAATGGCTCACCGATCAATGCCGAGTGCTTCAGGACGATAGTTTTCTGAACATCGCGAAGGGTGCCGTCTTCCAGCGCTTGGCCATGATCGAAGCCCGTCACCACTTGAGTGGTCACCAAGGCTGGATGGTGTTCCACGACCTCTGTCGTGTAGGTGTACGACGTGGTCGTATCCTGGTCGCCCATGGTGAAAGTCGTGATGCTTGGCCGCCCATAACTCAACAAGTCCGCTGTGGATTCATGGTAATCGGTAAGCGAATGGCTCAGCGGTACCGGCACCTTGGCGTCACCTTGCAGCTCAAAAAAATGCTGTTCTTTTTCCACGAGCCACTGTTTGGCAATATAGTCGGGCGTGCCGTCGGGCAGCGGAACCGGGTCGAGCGCTTTATAGACGAACTGCGTGCGCGTGGTTGCGGCCTCGCCTACGGATGATGGGTTAATGGTCTGGCTCTTGCGCCAGCGCACAAAGTTCTGCGGGTCTGCCGGGCAACTGCCCAGCTCGCCTGCAGCGGGGTAATATTCGTACAACGTCTCGACGCCCGTGGCGGGCACTTCGCTTATCAGGTTGCCAAACACGTCATAGGTGGTAGCGTGTTCGGCCTTGCCAATCGCCGCATTTCCCTCCACTTGCCAGGTCTGGGTCGAAAGGCTCGCCAGCTGGAAGTTCGCAGGTTGCTTTATGAAGGGCTCCGCCGGATTGCCAGGGTATTGGCTGACCGTGGTATTCACACATTGGCCCTGAACCTGTTTTACCTCGACACTGCGGTGGAAGCGGTCGTAGGTTGACAAGACGGTGCGATCCGCCTGTCCTGGGCAGCGCTCGGTGGTTTTACTCCAATAGGAATAGTTGGCATCCGTCACCTCGTAGAGGTTATCGCGGCCATTGTTGTTCCAGACGATAGAGCTTCCATTGCCCACGAAGTTGGTCGTGGAATAGTCATACTCGGTCATAGTATCGGGCTGCTCAAAACCCGGAACAATGCGGTGGCGCTTGACCCGCGGCAAATATTGTTCAACCCCTGGGAGCTTGTGGCCAGGGTCACCGTCAACACCGTACTCGATATGCTCGACCGCGCCCGTCGGCGTTCGCACCCGGCTCACACAGGTTTGCCCATGCACCTGCTGGTAGGAAAACTCCCAGTACGCCAATTCATCGGTGGGCAACACCACACGTTCCAGCCGCCGCCCGTTGAACTTGAGGGTGTAACTGGCCCTCGCCTCCGGTTGATCCGGGTACAAGGTGATGACCATATCGCCCGAGTACTCAATCAACAACAGGCGAGCTGGCCGCCCCCCACCCACACCTGAATCAAACACTTCACTCAGGCAGGGGGTACCTGGCAATTGCGGATTGTCACGATAGACGAACTCCAAGCAACGCCTTGAATCGGCATAGATTTTTTTCGGCAGCATCAACTTCCTTGTACCGATATTAACGGGCTGCAGCACTTCCGTCAGTGGTGTGTCCTTGTGCTCGACCCGGTACAGCCCATCGCCATCCTTGTGAAAATGGAAAGAGTCCAGCTTTTTCTCGCTAATACTCTCCACGCCGTCCACTGTAAATCGCTCACCGGTATACAGCGAAAGTGCCCCTCCCCCGGCAGGGTAGGCATCCTCGATGAAACTACTTAGATTGATATCCCAACCTTGCCCATATCCAAAGTCCCCCGCCCCCATCGAGCTATAGCTGAGCCTCAATGGAAACTCCACCCCCCCAAGATAGTCACCACGCAACACAGGCAACGCGATACTCAGGCCATACTGGCCTGTACGCGGATCAACACCATTACTGATGAAACTCAAGAAATTGAACGCACCGGAATGCAACGCCGTTTTACCAGACATACCAAGCCTCCTAAATAATACATTTGATTAGTTGATCGCGTAAGTCAGCTTGTCGCGACTACCCTGCAGACCATTCGCCAAATGGAATGAAACCCTGAGCTTATGCCAATTACCGTTCTGATCCATCAGGCGGAACGACAAGGGCTTTTCCAGTTCGGCTCGCCACTGCCTTTCAATGGGGTTTTCTTTGTCGTAAATAATAGGCAGGTCCGATACCCGGTGCAGAGCAAAACAAACGTCGCCCGCCGCAGCTTTATAGTCATCAAGCAGCTCTGTATCCAAATAGGTATCGAGCTGGGTTTGGTATTGCACCAACGCCTGCAACAAGCCGTCATGTACAAGGTATTTTTCAGGGTCCTCTGGGTTGTCTGTTTCGTTACCGAGCTGGCTGTTCTCACGAACAAATGGGGTGAACGCATAACCGGTAAAACTGCAGTACTTTTCCCTTCGCTGATCAGACTCCCAGCGCATCGTCGACACGGGGCTGTCGTCTTCGAACTTCAGCCTGAGAAACTTCAGTGTCTGGAAGGCATCATCTTTTGCTCCCGCCAGTATCCAATAGTCGGTGGTATCGTCTACCTTGTGAAAGTCTTCATCACCCACGCCTTCCCAGCCTTTCACCGGGACACGCGTGAACGTGTAGGCATCCCTGGAAAAAATAGGCACGGACTCAGCAACCACGGTTACTTTCTGGGTACCGTCGACGTAATCGGTAGAGCGATAGACTGCATTATCGTCACCTTTGAACTGGGCAGCCACTTCCAGCGTGCCAACGGCGGTACTCTGCAGGAAAAACCGCTTGTATCGGGTACTGTCTTCCCCTCGCGCGCTGCCCTGCATAACCTGAGTACGTGATCCCACCCGATTGGCACTATTATTCACGACCCAATTTTTAGGGCCGTCGCCTGGTTCAAGGCCTTCTTCACCGTCAGGTAGGAATTCAAGCACCTTGCCGCCCTCAACGTTGTACAGTTTGAGGCTGGCGAGTTCTTTATCGCTGATCGGTGGCGAAATAACCCCCGGCCTATCAACTTTTGTCTCGATGGTTATTCTTACTTCAATCTGCTGCATACCGTTGGCAAAACATTTGCCAACGCTGAGCAGTTCGACGGCAAACCTGAGAAGGCCATCCCAGCTACTGGCCACGGGTGCGGCGGTTGCAACCGGTCGGTGTTCGATGATTGCGTACCCGTTCCGCGAGTCATTGTAATCGGCCATTACTACGGTAACCGGCAATTGGGCGTTCTCGGGGGGGGTATAGACACCGTTCTGGTCTACATCACCTTCTCCAAACACATGCCACGTCAGGTCGCTGGGCGCATCCGTGACTTTGAATGGCACGGTGGCGTTGGGCTTGTAGCCCGCCACATAGAATGGCTCGACAAAATAGCGCTGGGGCCAGTTCACGATTACCACTGTCGCCTCGGCATAGGCGTTCGTTCGAGTATCCGTGACGCGAATGACCTGGAACAGGATTTCGGGTTTACCTGGTTCGATCATTGCCGGCGTGAAACGGGCCTTGCCATTACCCAGGTCTTCCAACCTGCCCAGGTCCAACTCGTATGCGCTGCTGTGGTCGCGCTTGTCGAGGTTACCGGCCCGTCCCGGTCCTCGTGAAGCGCGTAATGCTTGCGGTGTATCGATCTTATCCCACTTAAGGGTACCGCCATTCACGCTTGAGGCAGACAGTTCGATCGGCACTCCATTGGCGCCGGTGACCATGATTCGAGGGGATATCTGCACCGGCTTGACGTGCTCGACCACCACCGCACTACGTGACTGCTCACTGCCACTGCCATCCAGGTACTGCCCCGTCACCACCGAAACCTGGCTATCGGCGATGAACCGATCTGCATCGCCCGACGAATAAATGCCGGCGGCGCTAATTGTGCCACTGGCAGAAACACTCCTCAGGTTAGCGGTTGCCCACGCCGTGACGGGCGTAACCCCATTGAGCGCGAAGGGCACGCTTCCCTGCGCCACGGTACTTGCCGTGGCTGGGTCTACCCGGTAGGTGTTTTCTGTGGGCGAAATCTGACCAAAGCCGACCACATCGGCTGGCTCGTACTTGTCAGCGTCTTCGTACGTGTAGCGATACGCGTTGGGTATCCGTACCGGCCTGAGTACCTGAGCCAATGGCTCGCCACGCTTGCGATCGTTGATTGGGTCAAGCAACAGCGAGCATGAATGCTCGGCCCCTGTGGCGGCTGTGCCGGGACTTAGATAGGGGAAGTTGTTGCCGGGTTGCGGAAGCGTGCCCTGCAGCAGATGCGAGCGTAACTGCATCATCAACACCACCGCGCCATCGCCTTCGCTAGCGGCCTTGTCCTTGAACAGTTTGTCTGTCTTGGCCCCCCAAGGTGCCCTCTGGGTCAAAACCTTGATGCTCTTGGGCGACATCGACGCGTAATCTTCGCCATCGAACTCGACCAAGGTATAGACCTGGCGAGCGCTAGGTTGGTTGAGCCAATGGTCGTAAACCGCTTTGCCTATCTGTTTCGATGCATAGTCGGTGGTACCCAGGTCACATTGCAGCGTATCGGTCCGGGCATCTGAAAGCGCCAGCACCAATTGGGTATACTGCCCGCTCACGCTTTGCTGCAGTTTCAGCTCTATGTGCGCGCTGACCGCATAGCGCATGGCCTCATTCACACTGTGAGCCCGCAACAGTACAGGCGGGCTGCCCGGCAAATAAGCATGCTGAATGTAATCGCCCGAGAGCAGGGTCATTCGCACGGTCGTGACGGCCGACAGCAAGTTGGCCTCTTCGAAATACAGCTGTGGCGGGC
Organism: Pseudomonas sp. NBRC 111132; assembly: GCF_001320565.1. Lineage (NCBI taxonomy): Bacteria > Pseudomonadati > Pseudomonadota > Gammaproteobacteria > Pseudomonadales > Pseudomonadaceae > Pseudomonas > Pseudomonas sp. NBRC 111132. The sequence continues at coordinate 20,597 of NZ_BCBI01000034.1, read as the reverse complement.
CAAATACCAGGTTGCGAAACTCGCCACGCAACTGGCCGCCCTCGTCCAGGTCAAACGCCATGCTCATGGGTTCGATGAACGTTTGATTGGTATAGCTTTGTAGCCACTGGTCCGACAATAACTGGTTGATCTGATCTCGCCCCACTTGGGCAATAGCAGACCAACCCGCCATGACCGTGCCGCCAGCCAGCTGCTGGAGTATCTGTTCTTTAGTAAGGTTTGTCACGACCAATCCCTCGCTTCATCGAGCCTGTTCAGCCCTGCAAATAAATTCAAGCGGCCCGCTTTAAGTGGCCGTTCCTTCACTGTTTCAACACGGCAAATAACCGAGCGCATCCCGACAACGCTCACCTTCATACCTTGAGCGTCAGGTCTAGTTTCGGAAAGTCCGTCCATTGGACGCCATCGAAACTGACACTGGCCCAAACCAAAAATTTTTGGTCCGGCTGTAGCTTGCTCAACAGCTCATGAGTCAGTAAATCGTCTACACCCTCTTTCACCTGCAACTCGGTAACCGGCACCTGATCGCGCAACACTTCCGTTACCGGTACCGACCCAGCCCCTATACCACTAAGGTGAATGCTCAGTAGCTGGTCTTTCTTGATAAATAACCAGGGTTCCAACTTCAGCCTGCCACCCGCGGGCACCAACACCAGCTCTTCATCGGCGTTTGCATCCGGGCAATCAATACGTTCATACCGTGTTTCATCCACCGGCAACACCAGCAACTTCACCGCTTTACTATCCCAATGAAGCCCTGTATTCGTTTCCACTATCCGATAAAAAACTTCGAACCGCTTGGACGGCGTGACACCCATATTGGCCGGGACAAACTCGGCAGGCACGTTGAATACCAACGGGCCTTCCGCATCTGGGTATTGAATGATTGTTCGGCCACCGTTCGGGTCGCCTTGCCAGTGCACTTCAACGTGTTCATCCGGGCGCAGATCGGCTTCGCTGGGGATGAGGACGTAGGCCCCATTTCTCCTGATATCCCAGGCATTGATATTATATTCATCTGCCGCACCGGCATTTGTGCTGTCCCTGACAGTAGGCATGGGAGGCACTGCGCGAGGCGCCGTCACGTCCAGTGGCACTGCGTGTGACGTCAACGAGGCGCCTTCACGCGCGTACTGGTAAAAAACCTGTACTGCCCCCAGGCTGGCAAGTAACAGTGCCGGTTCGATCAGCAGGGAAAATCGCCCGGCGACCAGGCTGCTTTCATCCAGACGAATAACTTGCACGCTGGCTTCGCCCGACGGCAACACCCAGGCCAGCAGCAAATAGTCACCTACGGCAGGCTGCGGATAACCGTCGATGATAATCGGTAAACCGTCTGGGTAGTTGCCAGGATCAATTTCGCTACCACCACCATTGCCCACCTCAGGTGCGGGCAATAATGTACCCGTGTCCACTGCGTCGCTGATCAAGAACGTTTGCGTACGCGAGGGTGCAAGTTCGCGACCGTCCTTGAGTTTAACGGTATAACTCATTTCAAGACGCCCACCCACATCGACTGTATTCAGGTCCGATTTGGGTATCAACCATTCCAACGGCTCACCGTTGAACTTCTGTTCCGGGCGCAATGACTTTTCCAGCTTTGACAACTCCAACCCCGTACTTCTGAAGCGTCGAACTGTCAATGTAACCTGATCACCATCCTGAATGGCCTGGTAAGCAGCCGTCACCACGTGGGCATGCTGCTGCAACTCATCCTTATTGATCTTCAAACCGTGCGATTGCAGTACCTGCACCACCGGCAATCTACCGGGGCCACGCACACCCACATAACAAAACTGCCGCATGGACTCTGGCGCTGTCACATCATTAACTTGGTACGACAGGAACGCATAACCGCCACTGGCATTCGTCACGGTCCGATTGTCTATCTGTAAAACTACATTATCCGGGTCTTGTACCAGGGTGACCTCCCTGACCAAGTCAAATGGGACACCCTCCCGATCCACCCCTAACCAATTGGAATAAACACGGTCTCCGAGACTCAGCCCTGCCCCTCGAATAACGGCGCTGAGGCTGTCGCTACCCAAGCGGTCCAGGTCCACTTCAAGGCTCTGCGTCAACCCTTCAATGACCGGCTTGGGATGGATGAAAGTTGCGCCCCCCCCCACGCTGTCGATCGCGCGGTTTTCCGCTTTTGAAATCATTGTTCTTACTCCATATCAGGCTTGCCGGAACCAAGTTTTACGCCTGCAACCGGTGCTCGACCACTGGCAAAAATACTAGGCCCAAGCCCGTGCCCGGCGGCACTGCACGTCTTGGCTGGGCCTGCGCCCTACCTGTTATTTATGCCAGGTGCCAACCGAATCCAGCTGTTTTAGCCTGAGCGTTACCGGGCCATCCCTGCGAGGAGTGGCCTGCTAATCAGCAGCTTGATCAATAAACAACGGAGTTCGACCATGATAAATACAACACGGGGAAGCCGTACCCACCGCGCCCCATCCCCGCCTCTTCTCTTGACGTTAACGTTCATTTTTTGTGGCTTAATTACCCCCTATGCCAGCGCAGGTACAATTACCCTGATTTCAGCGCCAACCGGAGACTTTGGAGAACGCCGTTGCACCATTGATATCCCCCCAGCCGGTGCAGGAAAAACATTAAAACTCTCCGTGGCGGAGCGCGGGGGGATAGGCGTGGGTAATTGCTATGACATCAAGCCCAGCGATATCGTGATGCACGATATTCCCTCCTCCGCAGAAATCCTGCTGACCGATGATTGGTTGTGCGACACGAAATTAGACGATACGTTTTACACAGAGGACGACCCCGAAGATAACAAAAGCTTCGTTATCCGACTGGAGACGACGCGCAATCCCTCGCAACTCCCTGAAATTGGCATTGACCGCCTGGCAGAGTTCGAGGTAGGCAAATACATTGACCACAGCAACGATGCCGGCGAAAAACCTGTCGGTTTCAAACTGGCCGCCAAAACCCACAATGACGCAGGAAGAATCACTAGGAAACTGAGTTGCCTGCAAATAAACATTTCCGAAGACTCCAACACACCAACACTCACGCCTGTGCCCTTGGGCGAAAAGACGACCACCACGATAGAAAAAGAACACGACCACGAGTTTGATTGCGCAAGCGACGAAGTCATGGTCGGCCGTGCGCACAGTGGCGATGAACACGGTGATCATGAAGATGACTGGACGAAATACACCTGCCAGACCGTGAAAGGCGATGGGAAGGTGAAGATTGTGATTAAACAGGATTATACCGCCGCCAGGATCTCTGAATGTGGCAGGCGCAAACCTGAAAGCACGAGCGAAAAACAGCCCGACAAAAGCTGTACAGAAGCCGTTACTTACAACAAAGATAAGGTCGACCCCATTTACTTCACGTGCCCGACGGACAGCGTGATGGTCGGGCGCGGCCATAAAGGCGATGAAACTGGGTACACCACCTACCGCTGCGCCACGCTTTACAAAGACACGGAAGCTGTCGAAAACAAAATGATCGTCGTACCCGGTGATTGGGAGAAGGAAGTCAAGGAGTCAAATTCCGATTTCACCTGTGGCCTTGGCAAAGTCATGATCGGCCGCGCGCACAAGTCCGACGAAAATGGCCCTACCAAATACCGCTGCGGCCAGCTGTTCTACCCAACCAACCCGACAACGCAGGTGACCCCATGAGCAGCATGGCCGCGCACTCCAATGCCAATAACTTCGCCGTCGAAAAGCGTGTCGACCCACGTACCGGCCAATATGGGCTGAGCATCGCGATTCCTGAATTGGTTGCCGACAGCGGCGCCGGTGCCAGTTTCTCGCTAAACCTGGCCTACAACTCAATGGCCGCGGGCGATGTCGGGTATGGCGAAGGATGGGATTTGAACCTTTCCCGCTTTGTCGAGCATGCCTACCCTGAAGGCGGTGGCGCCCTGTCGCTGTTTACCGGCGAACAGTTCACCGTGGACGGCATCGAGAGCATCAGCGAGAAAAAACTCGATACCTTCCACTTCCACAAGGATGGCGAAGGGCGCTTCCGCGTCGTGCACCGTAGCGGCGTGGTCGAAATACTCGAAGAGATGGGCGCGGGCGCACAGCGTGCAGCCTTGCCGACGCGCATCTACGCACCCTCCGGGCACTGGATCGAACTCACCTACGCAAGTAACTCGGTTACCCCGGGTTGGTTTTGCTTGACGCACGTACACAGCGGGCATCCCGATGGCGCAGGTAAAGGCCGCCTGTTGCTGCAGGTCGCCTACGGCGGCACGACTGAGTTCACCCTGTACCCTGGCGCCGCTGATGTGCAAGCCAGCCAGGTACTGAAGTTCAAGGGGCGACAACTGCAGAATGTGGTACTGCCCGACCAGACTCAGTGGCAATTCGACTACCAGACCGTGCATGGGCAGACCTGCGTGACCAAAGTGGTCTCGCCCACAGGCGCCGTGGAGCACATCGAATACGGCATCGACGGGGATCCTGGCCATGCATTGCCGGGCGTCGACAAGAAGCTGCCACGGGTCAAACGCCATCGCGTTCAGCCAGGGCAAGGCCAGCCGGAAATGCGCACGGACTATGACTACTCCACTGAAAACTTCATGGGTAATGGCAGCACCATTACCTGGCGCAACAACGGGCGCGACAATTTGTACGACGTTGTCGACCCAGGCTACAGCTATTGGTGCAAGACCACCCAGCGTTGCCCGGGCCAGGCTGACCGCACCGTCACCACCCACTACGACCGCTTCCACCGCAGCACCCAGGAAACCCGCGCTCAGGGCAAACAGGTCACCCGAACCCAAATCGTCTATCACGGCGAGTTGGGCGACCCCTTCAGCAAACAGCCGCCCATTTACCTGATGGCGAATACGGTAACGACCTCTTGGGAAATGGAGGACGATGCCAACAAAAAGCGCTTTGAAACCATCACCACCGAATACGATCGAGAGGGTAACCTCACCAAGGAAATTCAGCAGGATGGCGGGTACACCGTGCTGGAGTACTACGACGCCAACGGCGAACCTGGCAAATGCCCCGCTGATCCGAACGGCTTCAAGAAGCATGTAAAAAGCCAGACGGTCTACCCGAGCACGCTTGCCAACGTGGTAGAAGGCGCCACCGTGCTACGCACCGATTTTACCTATTGTGCGCTGGGGACCCTGCAGGGTCGCATCGACCTGCCCGAACACGGCGAAATCGCCTCGACATGGCTGGCCATCGAACAGGAAGTGCTGACGGACGCCGCCAACCCGCAGGCCCTGCGCGCCCTTAGCACGGTCAAACGGACCTACCTCAGCAGCCCCAGCAATGCTCACTACCACGGCCGCATGAGCAAACGTGAAACTACACTGCATGCCGAGCATGATGGGACGAAGCTGGGTAAAGTGCTGGCCGACACCACCACAACGCTTGAGTGGAAGTTCAGCCTCTCCTCGCACAAGGCGCTGGGCGATGTCCTGCAGACCACCCAGACGACCATCGGGCATAACCTGAGCCAGAAGGTTTCTAAACAGAGCCAGCATCCGCTGACAGGCCAGGTGCTGGAAAACCTCGACATTCACGACACGGTCACGCGCTTCAGCTATGACACAAGCAATCGGCTGACCAGCGAAACCTCCGCACCGGACGATGACGAAAAGCGCGCCACTGTCCGCTATCGCTATGCCGTGTCGGCTGAGCAGAACCTTCAGGAAACCGAAGACAACCTGGGCGTAATCAGCCGCGTGTTGTTCGACGGCCTCAACCGCATCATCAAGGAAGAGCGGGTATGCGAGGCGGTGGCCTCGAAGGCCAGGCAACAACAGACGTATCAGGTTTATTCCGCCGCTTACAACGCCTTCGGCCAGCTGGAAAACGAAACCACCTACGACCAACTGCCCGACCGCGAACTGGCCTTGACCAGCCAGCATCGATACGACAACTGGGGTAACCGTTGCGCTACCGTGCGCCCGGACGGGGTGACCGTGTTCACCGACCGCTCCCCGTTCGGCGCCGAGGGGGATATCGTCACCACCTGGGAGGAGTACCCGGACCAACCCGGTGTGCGAAATAGCCAGAGCACCACCTCCTTCAATCGCTTCGACAAACCAGAACAGGTGCAAACGCTGGATGAGCACGGTGCCTCGGCATCGACACGCGCCTACAGCTATGACGGCTTTGGCCGCAGCGTCGCAGAAACCTATACCTTCGGCGTGCCGGCAAGCGGCAAGCACACCGCACGTGCCGAACACAAACGCACCACCGGTTACAGGTACGAAATCTGGGGGCGCATGCAGCGCACCGATCGCGCGGACGGCTCGGCGTTGAGCCGGGAGTTTGCCCACCACAGCACCGATGAACTGGCGACCACCCTGCTGCTGCACCCGCAACGCAACGATGAAGGGCGTTCGGTGTGTGGACGCGAGTTCGACGATATCGACCGCCTGGTCAAAGTGACCGTTGGCCCCCACCAGGAAACGCGCGAGTACAGCGGCTCACAGTTGCTGCCAGAGAAGCGAATCATGGGCTCTGGCCGCACGTTCAACTACGAGTACGACCTGGCGGTCGGCACCGCGCCAACACGTATCACAGCGGGGAAAAACCAGAAGCCTTCCAGCTTCAAGTACAGCATGGCCTCCGCAGCCATTACCGAAGCGCAGAACGAGCAAGGTACACGCAGCTACAGCTACACCGACCAGGGTTACCTGCTGAGTGAAAGCTGGGCAGACAAACAATCGGGCGATGTCTACACGCGCGACTTCGTCTATTCGTTGCAAGGGCGCATGCTGACGTGCAGCGACAGCGACAACAGCCGAAAAGCATACGAATACGATGAACTTGGCAGGCTGCACTCGATCACCCAAGGCACGCTGCAAGCGGTATTCACTTACAACAGTGCAGGCCTGTTGCATACCACGCTGACCACCAACAACGCCGAGGCCGCCAACCCGCAGAAACTGCTGTGCACCCAGGCCTATGACCACCGCGGCCGGGAAACGTCGCGCACCCTCAAGCTGAGCCGGCTTGACACCACCCTCGATGAGCGCGCGCTCGAACAAGTGTGGCGCGACGACAACATGCTGCACAGCCGCACGCTGATCAAAGCCGGTACGGCGGTGCTGACGGAGCGCTTTGATTACGATGACCGTGACCGCTTGTACAACCACAGGTGTGAAGGCAGCGCGCTGCCTACCAACAGCAAGGGCCGTGCAATCACCAACCAGGCGTTTGAGTTCGACGCGTACGACAATATCTACTTTTGCCTCAGCGAGTTCGCGGATGGCGAAGTCGACGAAGCGTTCTACGAATACTTCGAAGATTCACCGTTCCAGCTGAAAAGCGTAAGCCATACGCTGACAGCCGATTACCCCGCTTTGGTGAAGTTCAGCGAGGACGATTACGACGCCGATGGCAACATGCTCAAGGACGAGCAGGGCAACCGCCTGGTGTACGACGAGGATACCGGCCAACTGGCCAGCGCTGCGGCACCGGGCGGCACGGCCCTGGCCAACTTCCGCTATGACGGCCACGGGCAACTGCTGGGCGTGCGCCACGGTGCGCAGGCCGAGGAGCAACGGCGTTACGAGGGCTATCGGGTCAGCAGCACCTTGCGCGATGGCTTGCTCACCGAGTACCTGTTTGCAGGCGACTCCCCGCTGGGGCTGCAACAGTCGGGCAAAAGCAACGAGACACGCCTGTACATGGCCAGCAACAACAACAGCGTCATCGGCGAATGCGCGGCCAATGATGAGGTGCATGAAGCCAACTACAGCGCCTATGGGGAGGTGCAGGAAGGCAAGCTGCTGGGCCTGCTGGGCTTCAATGCCGAAGCGCGCGAGCAGGCACTGGGCTGGTACCTGCTGGGGCGCGGCTACCGTGCCTACAACCCCAGCCTGATGCGCTTCCATAGCCCGGATAACCTGGACCCTGAACTGGCGGGCATCAACCCGTACGTGTACTGCCTGGGCAACCCGGTCATGTGGCAGGACCCTACCGGGCATTACAGCCGCGGCTGGGGCTCGAACGATGACCCGGTGAAAGAGAAGCAGAAGCGCGGGGCTGAGTTCTGGCTGAACATTGGCGTTTTGGTAATGAACATAGGCTTGACCATTGGCTTTGCCGTGATGACCGCAGGTGCCGCCACCCCGCTCGTCATTGGCGTACTGGCGGTAGGTATCACCGCAACGCTTGCATCGGCGGCTACACAGGTTGCCGCGGAGTTTGTGAAAGACCCGGAAAAGAAAAAGAAATTGGGCATCGCGTCTATGTCACTGTCCATCATCGGCACGATGACGTTGACGGCAGGGATGCTCAAGGCAGGGTTCGACAAACGTGCTGCGGCCGGGAGGCAAAGCGTTGCCGAAGTGGGGGATGCTGGGGGTGCCGGTGACGGGGGCCTACGGCGTAACAGCACAAGGAGCAACGGGGCCCAAACAGATGACATTTCACCAGTAGAGCACAATTTGCCAGCGGACATAAATCAGCCGTCTGCGCGCTCATCGAGCGCGGATCGTAATCCACCTCCATCTCCAGCTTTGCCACAACGTGCCGTACCTGAACCAACCCCTGACTACGACACATCACCACGTGGCTCATTGATCACGGTTGAGCTGGAGCAAACGGACATCATGGGTGTTCCCTTGGCTCCAATTAGTAGCTCCAGACTTCTCAGGGTCACCGGGACTAGGGTGAAATCAGCCATTCCAGGAGGGGCACGTACTAACACCTTCGCTACTTCAAAAGCTGCCCAGGCGTTTGCTAACACGCTTCAAAAATAACTAGCGCCAACAGGTTCGGCGCTGCAGATATCATCTGCAGCGCCGTTCTTCTTACGGGTTTTTGTGTTTCACCATCCTGACCCAAAAACACATCGACTTATCCCCTCCCCCCCCAGACTAGCCCTACAGTCCTCCCCCAACTTTCTCCTTATCTTTCCGCCCCACCAAGCGACCGCCTCATTCCAACCCCAAACGCCTCGCTTGTCACCGCCAGCACCGCCTAACCGCCGCGCTCCAATGTCCAAACCAGGCATCTGTCATGCTCAAGCCCTTCAAACACCAGCAGGCGCTGTCACGCCTGCGCTTTTCCACCCTTCCCGCTCTCAGCGCAAGCCTGCTGAGCATGCCGGCCCTGGCCGCCCCCGCCGACCTGCAGTTCGAGCCCGGCTTCATTCGCCAAAGCCCAGGCCAACCCGCCGATGCCGGCGCCCTCGCGCTGCGTGCCCTGGCCGAGCAGCGCCCACTCGCCGCCGGCCGCTACAGCCTGGAGCTGTACCTGAACCTCAGCCCCTTGGGCAAACGGGACATCACCCTCGACGACAGCCGCGATGGGCAAACCCTGGCGCCATGCCTGAGTGCCGATCTGCTGGATGAAATCGGTGTGCGCGAACAACACCTGGGCGCCAGGCAACCCGGCGATGAAGGCCACTGTATCGACCTGCCCACGCAACTGGCCGGCGCCAGTGCCGACCTGGATGCGGGCAAGTTGCGCCTGAACCTGTCGATACCACAGTCCTACCTGCGCCGCGATACCAGCGGCGCCATTGCCGAGCACCACTGGAACGAAGGCATAAACGCCGCCTTCGTCAATTACCAGGCCTCGGCCCAGCACAGCAACCGCCGCGGTAACGGCACCCACAACAGCCATGACCTGTACCTGAACAGCGGCGTCAACCTGTACGGCTGGCGTCTGCGCAGCCAGCAGGCGCTGCGCGAAAACCGGCAGGGCGAGCTGCGCTGGACGCGCACCAATACCTATGCCCAACGCGACCTGCCGGCACGCTGGGGTACCCTCACCCTCGGCGAAACCTTTACTCAAGGCGAGGTGTTCCGCAGCTTGCCGTTCAAAGGCGTGAAACTGGCCTCCGACACCGAGATGCTGCCAGACGCCATGCAAAATTACGCCCCCGTGTTGCGCGGCGTGGCGCAAACCTACGCCAAGCTTGAGGTGCTGCAGAACGGTTACCCACTCTATTCCACCTTCGTCGCCCCTGGCCCATACGAAATCGACGACCTGGCCGTGGGCGCCAGCAGCGGTGAGCTGGAAGTGGTTCTGACCGAAGCCGATGGCCAGGTGCGCAACTTCATCCAACCCTACTCCACCCTGGGCAACCTGATGCGCGCAGGCGTGTGGCGCTACGACCTGGCCCTGGGCCGCTACCACGGCGCATACGAGGCCGACACCCCCGCGTTGTGGCAAGGCACGCTGGCCCGCGGCATGGGGTGGGAAAGCACGCTGTACGCTGGCGTGCTCGGGGGTGACTACTACCGCGCCGCCACCCTGGGCCTTGCGCGCGACTTCGGGGCGTTTGGCGCGCTATCGCTGGACGCCACCCAGGCCACCAGCGACCTTGGCCCAGCACTGGGCCAAGTGCAAGGCAACAGTTTTTCGGCCCGCTACGGCAAGGCCTTCGACAGCGGAACCAACCTGCGCTTCGCCGGCTATCGCTATTCCACTGTCGGCTACCGCGACTATGACGAGGTGGTGCAGCAACGCAACGCCTCCGATCACTACCTGGGCAACCGCCGCAGCCGGCTGGAAGCCTCGGTGTACCAGCACTTCGGCAGCGCCGGCAGCCTCAGCCTGACCCTGTCGCAGGACGACTACTGGCACAACAGCCTGCAACGGCGCCAGTACCAGGCGCAATACAACACGCAGCTACCGCACAATATCAGCCTCAACCTGTTCGCCTCGCAGTCGCTCAATTCGTCGCGCCACAACGACCGCATCATCGGCCTGAGCCTAAGCCTGCCCCTGGACTTCAAGCACGCCTCCAGCGCGACCTTCGACATGCAGCACAGCGCTGGCAAGCACAGCGAACGCGCCAGCCTCAGTGGCCACTTCGATGACCGGCGCCTGAACTACCGCGCCACGCTGGCCAACGACACCCAGCAAAGTGGCAGCCTGTCGTTGGCCTACCAGGGCAGCCATGCCAACTACGGCATGGGTTACAGCGAGTCCGCCGATTACCGCAACCTATCGCTGAGCAGCAGCGGTGCCCTGCTGGCGCACGGCGGCGGCATGCTGCTGGCGCCGTTCATGGGTGAAACCAATGCCGTGGTGCATGTGCCGGGCATCGAAGGGGTTGGCGTGGGCCAGGCACAACAGGGCAAGACCAACCCTGCGGGCTATGCACTGGCACCGTACATGCGCCCCTATCGGGCCAACCAGCTGGTACTGCAACTGGACCAGCTCGACCCGGAAATCGAAATCGACAACGGCACCACGCAGGTGGTGCCACGCCGCGGCGCCGTGGTGCTCGCCAAGTTCCCGGCGCGCCGGGTCAACCGCCTGGTACTGACCCTGTTGCAAGCAGACGACCGCCCCCTGCCCTTCGGCGCACAGGTCAGCGATGCCCAGGGCCAGGTATTGGCCGTGGTCGGCCAAGGCGGCCAGGCACTGGTCGCCACCCACCTCGAGCAGCAGCAACTGCTGGCCAGGTGGACGGCGGGCAGCGAGCAGCAATGCCGCTTCGATATCACCCCCGCCACCTTGCCGCTTGAACAAGGCTATCGCCTGCAAACCTTGCGCTGCGAAGCTTCTTCCGACTGGAACCGCCAATGAACGCCACCCATCGCCTCACCCTGCTATCCACCTTGCTGCTGGTCAGCCTGCCCTTCATTCACCTGCCGGCTGCCCACGCTGCGTCAGGCTGCGTCATCAACAATGGCCCAGGCCCTGCCACCTTCACGGCAGATTTCCAGAATGTGTGGGTGCCCAGGGACTTGCCGATCGGCGACCAAATCACTCGACTGCGGGTTCCCGTGACCTCCGACCCGGCAAACAGGGCTGTCTCTTGTCACAACAGCTCCGATCGCCTTCTGGAAGCGCAAGCCGACTACACCGCGCCGTTTGCCTACGATGTGCCAGTGCGACTTGGCAGCGGGCGCTTCGCCAATAGCATCATCAGAACCCGGACCCCGGGGGTTGGTGCCGTCATCGAACTGGGCCACCCGTTCAGCGGCGGGGCACCCAATACGTTCAGCTCAAGCACGGGCGACACCTTCCTGCCTTACCGCGGCACCAACATGGCCAGCATGGCCATCCCGATCCTGATCGGTCCGATCAGCATGACCGTCACACTGGTCAAGATCGGGGCCATGGCGCCCGGGCCAGTCTTGCTGGATGAAGAAGTAGCCCGTGGCAGCACCTCAGATCAGCCTGACGCCTTCCGCCTGCGAATCAGCGGCAACCTGAACCAGGCACAGTGCACATTGAAAAGCGATGCGGTCAGTGCCGACCCGGTCGATCTGGGCAGCCATACCGTGGCGGACTTCCCGGGCAGGGGCAGCACCACGACCAGCATGCCGTTCCATATCACCCTGAGTGACTGCGAGGACGACCCCAACTCAAGTACCGCTACGGCCTATATCTACCTGACAGGCACCGATGGCTCGGCCGCCATCGACCCTAAACTGGGCCTGTTCAGCTTGGGCAACGGTTCGACGGCGACCGGTATTGGCATCCAGATAACCGATGACAGTGGTGTTCCCGTGCCATTGGCAGAGCACGTATCGACCAACCAGAGGCTTCAGCTGCCTGTAACCCGCCTGCCTTATCGTGCGCACTTCTACCAGACGAACGATCGGGTGACCCCTGGCGTGGCAAAGGGCGCGCTCGATTTCACCATCAGTTATCGCTGAGTGCAGCCCTGCCCTGCGCGAACGCGATGTTCGCACAGGCGGGGCGCAAAAATCAGGCACGCAAAAACGCAAAAAGGAACCCGAAGGTTCCTTTTTGCGTTACATGTTTGGAGCGGGAAACGAGACTCGAACTCGCGACCCCGACCTTGGCAAGGTCGTGCTCTACCAACTGAGCTATTCCCGCATTGTGAAACTTTACCGCTACGGCGTGAAGCGCCATCAAGACCTTCACCACCACTGCACCGCATAGACGCCACAGTATTTAAACTGGAGCGGGAAACGAGACTCGAACTCGCGACCCCGACCTTGGCAAGGTCGTGCTCTACCAACTGAGCTATTCCCGCAAATGGCGTCCCCTAGGGGACTCGAACCCCTGTTACCGCCGTGAAAGGGCGGTGTCCTAGGCCACTAGACGAAGGGGACACACAACACTTTTCAGTGCACCAGGTTTGAACCTCACGATTCAGCCTGGGTTTTCTTTTCCTGCCCCGCCGTTAAGCGTTGCCGGAGAAACTGGAGCGGGAAACGAGACTCGAACTCGCGACCCCGACCTTGGCAAGGTCGTGCTCTACCAACTGAGCTATTCCCGCATTGGCGTCCCCTAGGGGACTCGAACCCCTGTTACCGCCGTGAAAGGGCGGTGTCCTAGGCCACTAGACGAAGGGGACACGCTACAAGCATTACTGCTTGCTTTCACTCCCTGCCGCGTTTCGCTGTGTGCTTTACGCTGCAAGTGGCGCGCATTCTATGGATGGTTGGTACAGGCGTCAACCCCTTTGTAGAAATTTATTTAAATCAATGACTTCCGGGTATACCCAGCGCTGTTTCAGGCAGCCCACAGGCGTTTGCCGTTGATTTTCTGGCGTCAAGTCAGCATTAATGTGCCAGCATCCAGTCATGGCGCAGTTTGCCGATAGAAAAAGAGAATGGCTGCCTGGGCCTCTCGCGAGCACGCTCGCTCCTACACTCAATAATGCAAACCTATTCATGAGGCATTAACGGTGACACCACTTCTGATCACCCTGCTCATCGTGGCGGGCATCGCGCTGCTGATCGTGATCGGCTACCTCAACAATGTGGTCGAGAACGGCAAGCTGGAACGCGCCCGGACGAAGATCGAACTGGCCGACCGCCTGCGCCGCTGTGGCGAGATCACCGAGACCTTCCCCGGCCAGTTCATGACCCCGGCCCTCAAGCTGCTGCTGACCCGCCTGGAAATGAACCTCAACCAGCGCCTGCTGGCGGTGGACAAATACAATGCCGAACTCAAGGCGCGCATCGCCGAACTGGAAGGGCTGATTGCACTGGGCGACAAGGTACCGGTGAACAACCCACCGAACCCGATCCACACCGAGGTCAAGGCCAAGGACGTGCGCTTCCTGCTGGAGGCCATGCACAACCAGGTGACCCGTGCGGCCCAGGAAGGCTTCCTGGCCACGCCCGAGGCCAAGCACTGGATCAAGGAAATTCGCCATATCCTGGTGCTGCTGCATATCGAGTTCTTCAACAACCTCGGCCAGCAGGCCCTGCAGAAAGGCCAGCCCGGCCAGGCGCGGCTGGCGTTCGAGCGCGGCGTGCAATACCTGCGCAAGCAACCGGAGCCGAAGGTGTATGAAGAGCAGCTCACGTATCTCGAGAAACTGCTGGCCCGCGCCAACGCCCAGGTGCTCGACCGCATGACCCCGGCCGAGGACGAGCACAACGAATTGACCGACGGGCTCAAGACCGATGAAGAGGAAACCTGGAAGAAGAAGGTGATGTACGACTAAGCCCTGCGCCGTTCCCCTGTAGGAGCGGCCTTGTGTCGCGATGGGCCGCAAAGCGGCCCCGGATCTATGCATTAACGCTGAAGTCGCCGGGGCCGCTTTGCGGCCCATCGCGACACAAGGCCGCTCCTACAGGGATAGCGCCGGCCATTGGACAGTGGTCAGCAGTCAGTCAGCTCAAGGAAGATCGCCGCCAACCGCTCCAACCCCACCTGATCTGCTTCACTGAACCGCCCAACCTTCGGGCTATCCAGGTCCAGCACCCCAATCAACTTGCCTTCCTTGACCAACGGGATCACCAGCTCGCTGTTGGACGCGCTGTCACAGGCAATGTGCCCTGGGAACGCATGCACATCTTCCACCCGCTGGGTTTGCCGCGTAGCCGCCGCTGCCCCGCACACGCCCTTGCCGAATGGAATGCGCACGCACGCCACCTGGCCCTGGAACGGCCCCAGAACCAGTTCTTCGTTTCGGTTCAGGTAGAACCCCGCCCAGTTCAGGTCGTCCACCTGGTTAAACAGAAACGCCGAAAACTGCGCGGCATTGGCGATGAAATCACGCTCGTCGGCAAACAGTGCCTGCACTTGCGCTGCCAGCAGGTTGTAGCCGTCGAGGCCTGCGCCACTGGCATTGATGTCGATCATTTACTTTTGCTCCAGCAATTGCAGCCCAACCCAATAGCGGGCGAACTGATAGGCACAACGGCCATTACGGTTACCGCGCCCGGTGGCCCAGCGCACGGCGAGGATGTCGAGTTGTTCGTCACGCTGCCAGGCCAGGCCCGCAGAGCGTGCCAGCTGGCCGATCCAATGCTCGACAACATTCAGGAAGTGGTCCTGGGTGAACGGGTAGAACGACAGCCACAGGCCAAACCGGTCAGACAGGGCAATCTTGTCTTCCACCGCTTCGCTGGGGTGCAACTCGCCGTCCACACGCTTCCAGTTCTCGTTGTCGCTCTCTTTCTCCGGCACCAGGTGGCGGCGGTTGGACGTGGCATACAGCAGCACGTTGTCTGGTGCCTGCTCCAGCGAGCCGTCGAGCACGCTCTTGAGCACGCGGTAGTCGCCCTCCCCGGCTTCGAACGACAGGTCGTCGCAGAACAAGATGAAGCGTTGCGGCAACTTCTGCAGTTGCTCCACCACCCGTGGCAGGTCGGCCAGGTGGTCGCGTTCGATTTCTATCAAGCGCAGGCCGGCGCTGGCGTGCTCGGCCAGCAAGGCGCGTACCAGCGACGACTTGCCGGTACCGCGCGAGCCCCACAGCAGCGCGTGGTTGGCCGGCAGGCCGTTGATGAACTGGTGGGTGTTACGCCCTAGCTGGTCACGTTGTTTGTCGACGCCGATCAGGTCGGTCAGGCGGATGTCCAGGCTGACTTCCAGCGGTAGCAGGTAGCCGCTGCGGCCATCGCGCTGCCAGCGGGCGGCCAGGGTGGTGCCCCAGTCGATGTTCGGGCGCGGTGCCGGCAACAGGGGTTCGAGGCGCGCCAGTACCGATTCGGCGCGGTCCAGGAAAGCAATCAAGCGAGCGTCCATGACGACTCCTAACAAGACAGGTGAGATTTCCAGCTGAATGTGTGACAGGCCCGCCAGCTGCCGGGGCTATTCGGCTATGCTTGCGCAGCGCAAGGAACGTGAAACCGGCTCGGGACTCATGGATATCAAGTTCACCAATCGCCTGTCATACAAGCAAGCCCGGTTGACAGTCCTGGTCGGCTTCATCCTGGGAACATTGCTCAGTCTCATCCAGATCGGCATCGATTATGCCAGCGAAGACGCGTCCATCAACCGTGAAGTGCGCGCCTTGCTGCAAATCAGCCACAACCCGGCCTCGCGCATTGCCTACAACATCGATTCCGAGCTGGCGTTGGAGCTCACCCGGGGCCTGCTGCAGTCGCCGGCCATCATCCGCGCCCGGCTGATCGACAACAACGAAACGGTGCTGGCCGATGTCGAGCGGCCAAGGCTGCAGGACCGCTACCGGCTCCTCAGCGACTTCCTGTTTGGTGAGCAGCGCCAGTTCAAAGAGCGCCTGTTCCTGACCCATATGCCAGAGGAATACCTTGGCACTCTGTATCTGGACGTCGACACCTACGCCTTCGGCAGCCGCTTTCTCGACCGTGCCGGCATCACCCTGCTCAACGGCTTCGCCCGCAGCCTGGTGCTGACCGGCATCCTGCTGGCGCTGTTCTACATGATGCTGACCAAGCCGCTGGTGACGGTGATCGGTGCGCTCAGCGGCAGCGACCCGCGCAAACCCCGGCAAACGCGCCTGGAATGCCCGCATGGTCATGAGCACGACGAAATCGGCGTGCTGGTGAAGGTCGCCAACCAGCAGTTCGTCAGCATGGCCACCGAAATTGAACAGCGGCGCACGGCAGAAAACCGCCTGACCCAGTACCTGAACGAACTGGAAGACATCGTATCGGCGCGCACCGACGAGCTGAAAGCCAGCAACAGCAGCCTCAGCCTGTCCAACCAGGAGCTGGAGCAAGCCCGCCGCCGCGCGCTGGACATGGCCCAGGCACGCGCCGCCTTCCTGGCCAACATGAGCCACGAAATCCGCACCCCGCTCAACGGCATGCTTGGCATGATCGCCCTGGCGCTGGACAACCCGCTGCCCAGTGAACAACGCCAGCAACTGGCAATTGCCCACGATTCGGGCAAGGTGCTGGTGGAGCTGCTGAACGATATTCTCGACCTGTCCAAGTTCGATGCTGGCCAGCTGGAGCTGGAGCGTATCCCCTTCGACATGGGGTCGATGGTGGAAGACACCGCCAACCTGCTGTCGCAGAACACCGCGCAAAGCGTGGAACTCACGTGCCTTATCGCCAGCGACTTCCCTAGCAGCGTGCTCGGCGACCCCACGCGGGTGCGGCAGATCGTCAGCAACCTACTGTCCAACGCGCTCAAGTTCACCCGCTTCGGTCGCGTCGATGTGCGCCTGGTGACGATCGTCGGCGGTGTGCGCCTGGAGGTACGTGACACGGGCATCGGCATCCCCGAAGAGGCCCAGGCGCGCATCTTCCAGCCCTTCACCCAGGCCGGTGCCGGCATTACCCGCCAGTACGGCGGCACCGGCCTGGGCCTGGCGCTGACGCGCAACCTGTGCAAGGCCATGCAGGGCCACCTGCACATTCGCTCCGAGCCGGGCTTTGGTAGCTGCTTTACCGCCGAATTACCGCTGGCCGTGCACACCGAAGCCATCCCGCCGGTGCCCCTGCATGGCCACGTGGCCGCCCTGAGCGCAGGCGGTAGCGGGCTTGATGAACTGCTGCAGAACTTGCTGCCCGCCTGGGGCCTGACCTACCAGCGCCATGACAGCAGCGCCACGCTGGACGGCGCCGCGATCGACCTGTTGATCAGCGACGATGTGGACCACCTGTTCGAACTGCGCCAGGCACTGAAAACCCCGATACTGCTGGTGACCGCCTACGGCAACTTCCTGCCCAACGAGCAGTCGCTGGCCTTGGCCCCGTTGCATCAGCTGGCCCGGCCACTGGCGCGCAACGCCCTGTACCAGACGTTGCGCCGCACCTTGCAAGGCCATGAGCCCGAACACCCGCTGGCCACCCCGGCCATTACCCTGGAGCAAGGCCGCGCGCGGATTCTGCTGGTAGAGGACAACCCGGTAAACCAGTTGGTAGCCAAGGGCATGCTTGCCAAGCTTGGCTGCCAGGTGCAACTGGCCACCCAGGGCGCCGAGGCGCTGGAACTGTTGCAGCATGACGACTTCGACCTGGTGCTGATGGACTGCAACATGCCGGTGATGGATGGCTACGAGGCCAGCCGGCGCATCCGACAGAGCGGCCGCTGGCCCGAACTGCCAATCGTTGCCCTCACCGCCAACGCCATGCCCGAGGAGCGCGAACGCTGCCGAGCGGCAGGCATGAACGACTACCTGGCCAAGCCGTTTCGCCGCGAAGAGCTACTGGCCCTGATCGACCACTGGGTGCCGCTCAACGGCTGAGCAAGCGCTCGATGTCCGCTTCCAGGGCCTGTGGCTTGGTGGTGGGGGCATAGCGCGTGACCTGACCGCTGGCAGGGTCGATCAGGAACTTGGTGAAGTTCCACTTGATCTTCTGCGAGCCGAGCAAGCCCGGTGCACGCTGCTTGAGTTCGACGTACAGCGGATGCGTGCCGGGGCCGTTGACCTCGATCTTGCGAAACAGCGGAAAGCTCACACCGAAATTGCGCTCGCAAAACTGCGCGATTTCACGCGCATCGCCCGGTTCCTGCTTGCCAAACTGATTGCACGGGAAGCCCAGCACCACCAGGCCGCGCTCGCGGTAGGTTTGCCACAGCTGCTCCAGGCCCTTGTACTGCGGGGTAAAGCCGCACTGGCTGGCGGTATTGACCACCAGCAGCACCTTGCCTGGGTAGTCTGCGAGCGTCTTGTGCTCACCGCCGAGGGTCACGCAGGGGATGTCCAGCATCGATGCAGCCATGGTCGGGCTCCGGTCAGTCGCGTGGGCGCAGGTCGATGCACACCGAGTTGATGCAGTAGCGCAGGCCGGTCGGTGCCGGGCCATCGGGGAACACGTGCCCCAGGTGCGCGTCGCAACGGGCGCAGGTGACTTCGGTGCGGATCATGCCGTGGGAAGTGTCGCGGATCTCGATCATCGCGCTGTCTTCGATCGGCGCGTAGAAGCTCGGCCAACCGCACCCAGAGTCGAACTTGGTTTGCGCGTCGAACAGTGGCAGGTTGCAGCAGATGCAGTGGTAGATGCCGTCGCGGCGTTCGCTGTTGTACTTGCCGCTGAATGGCCGCTCGGTGCCCTTGAGGCGGCATACCTGGTATTGCTCAGGGTCGAGCATCGACCGCCATTCATCCAGGGTTTTTTCGATCTTTTTCATGTAGGGACCTCGGCAGGCTGAATTTCACCCCGCGCGTCTTTTCCGGGGCGCGGGTGGCACGTATATTAGTTGGCTTCGTGTGCCAGGCGTTCAGTCTGGCACCCGCTTCCTGCCGTTTCAAACCTTTCGGCATGGGTTGCGCGTTTTCTCATATCGGGATCCCATCATGCAGTTCAGCAAATCGAACAAGCTCGCCAATGTCTGCTACGACATTCGCGGCCCAGTGCTCAAGCACGCCAAACGTCTGGAAGAGGAAGGCCACCGCATCCTCAAGCTGAACATCGGCAACCCGGCGCCGTTTGGCTTCGAGGCGCCCGATGAAATCCTCCAGGATGTGATCCGCAACCTGCCCACCGCCCAGGGCTACAGTGACTCCAAGGGCCTGTTCAGCGCGCGCAAGGCGGTGATGCAGTACTGCCAGCAAAAGGAAATCGAAGGCGTCACCATCGAGGACATCTACCTCGGCAACGGTGTGTCCGAGCTGATCGTCATGTCGATGCAGGCGCTGCTGAACAACGGCGACGAAGTGCTGATCCCGGCCCCCGACTACCCGCTGTGGACCGCCGCCGTGAGCCTGGCGGGCGGCAAGCCGGTGCATTACCTGTGCGACGAGCAGGCCGACTGGTTCCCCGACCTTGAAGACATCAAGGCCAAGATCACCCCGAACACCAAGGCCCTGGTGATCATCAACCCGAACAACCCGACCGGCGCCGTCTACTCCAAAGAGCTGTTGCTGGGCATGCTGGAGCTGGCCCGCCAGCACAACCTGGTGGTGTTCTCCGACGAGATCTACGACAAGATCCTGTACGACGAAGCGGTGCACATCAGCACCGCCTCGCTGGCACCCGACCTGCTGTGCCTGACTTTCAACGGCCTGTCCAAGTCGTACCGAGTGGCGGGTTTCCGTTCTGGCTGGCTGATCATCTCCGGGCCCAAGCACCACGCCCAGAGCTACATCGAAGGCATCGACATGCTGGCCAACATGCGCCTGTGCGCCAACGTGCCGGCCCAGCATGCCATCCAGACCGCGTTGGGTGGCTACCAGAGCATCAACGACCTGGTATTGCCGCCAGGCCGCTTGCTGGAACAGCGCAACCGCACCTACGAGCTGCTCAACGATATCCCGGGGGTGAGCTGTGTGAAGCCGATGGGTGCGCTGTATGCATTCCCGCGCATCGACCCGAAGGTGTGCCCGATCCTCAACGACGAGAAGTTCGCCCTTGACCTGCTGCTGTCGGAAAAACTGCTGATCGTGCAAGGTACGGCGTTCAACTGGCCGTGGCCGGACCACTTCCGCGTGGTCACCTTGCCTCGGGTGGACGACCTGGAAGCGGCGATTGGCCGGATTGGCAATTTCCTGAAGGGGTATTCGCAGTAAGGTCCGACGGGATTTTT